>ONVB01000347.1 GCA_900321145.1 uncultured Eubacteriales bacterium
AAAATCGAATAGGAGGGGAAATCTCCCCTCCTACTCGAAAAGATTATATCTTTGATTGAATCTTTCTTCGTATTAACCCTTAACGGCTCCTACAGCAACACCGCCGACGATATACCTTGACATAAGCAGGTATACTATAATAACCGGCAGAATTGATAAGGTGATCATCATGTACACCTTACCCATATCAAACTTAGCGAAGTCTGCTGAACGAAGCTTTGCTATAAGAATCGGAAGAGTCTTCTTCTTGTCGTTCTTTGTAAGGATAAGCGAAGGAGTAAAGTAATTATTCCAAGCTCCTACAAAGGAGAAGATTGCCTGAACCGCGATAGCAGGCTTCATAAGCGGAAGCGCTATGGTGTTGAAGATCCTAAGCTCTCCGGCACCATCGATACGGGCTGCCTCAAGAAGCTCCTGAGGAAGTGCGCTTTCCATGTACTGCTTCATATAGAAGAATACGATAGGTGAAGCGATCGACGGGATAATAAGAGGAATGAAGCTCTGCATGAGGTTCATCTTTCTTACCAACTGAATGAATCCGAGCGCTGTAACCTGTGTAGGTATCATCATGATGGCAAGAATGAATGCAAAGATAAACTTCTTAAGCTTAAATTCATAAGCGTGGATTGCAAATGCCGTCATGGTTGAGAAGTATGTACATAAAACGCAAGTACAGAATGATACTATAAGGCTGTTCAATAAGCCGTAGAATATCGGTATAGTGTCGTGCAATACGTTGTTTATGTTGTCAATCGCATGCGTACTCGGTATGAAAGTGAAGCCCTGAGAAAGCTCAGAGTGTGAACGAGTAGCATTTATGAACAACACATAAAACCAAAATAAGCACAATATCGTGAATATAACGAGTACAACATAGGATATTGTTCTTCTGGCACCGACATTGATTCCTCTTTCTTTTTTAGGCATGTCTTATATCCCTCCTATTTGTATTCGTCATTTGACTTTGTCATCTTAAATACCAGGAAGCTCAACAAACTCGTTATGATGAACAGGATAACCGAAAGTGCACCGGCCATACCATAGTTTTTACTGAACAAGTGATCGTTAAGCAACATAATAAGTGTCTGAGAAGTCTTCTTACCGTTAACGATAGGACCTCCGGCACCACTGGTAAGGATCTGAGGCACATCGAACATCTGGAGACCACCGATAAGAGATGTGATAAGCACATATATAAGGATAGGTCTTAAGATGGGAAGTGTGATCCTGAAAAATACCTGTGATGATGTAGCACCGTCAACCTCAGCCGCCTCATAAAGTGAGGTATCTATACCAAGCATACCTGCGAGGAGAAGGATTGTGGTGTTACCGAACCACATAAGGAAGTTCATGAAAGCAACCAAGCCTCTTGTGCCGCCTACAGAACTCATAAACTTGATAGGTTCCTTGATGATACCTATCTTTGAAAGCATACTGTTTATGGGACCGAAATCCGAAAACAGTGTGAAGAAAAGCATTGCGAAAGCCGAAGCCATGATCAGGTTCGGCAGATAGATAACCGTCTTGAAAAACGGCTGTCCCTTAAGCCTTAAGCTCGGATCCGAGAACCATGCAGCCAAAAGAAGCGATACTATGATCTGAGGAATGAAACCGAGAATCCACATGATCATCGTGTTCTTGAAACATGTGAGAACACGACCGTCACTAAAGAGAGTACCGAAGTTCTTAACGCCTACGAAAGTAGGGCCAACCTCGGTGATACCGCCATTAGCGAAATAATGCTCAAAGAAGCTGTTGTAGATGGTAGTTCCAAGCGGAATCAGCTGAAAGATTATAAAGATAACAAGGAATGGGATCAGGAATATGTAACCCCATCTGTTATATCGAGAAATAGCTTTGCTGCCCCTCATATATTCTACTACCTCCGTCCTACCTTTTTTTATTTATAAGCGTGTCTGTCCCCGAAGAGACAGACACGCCTATTAATGGAACTTATTAAAGCTTAGATTTAATTAGTGACTAAGCTCAGGATAAGTGGTCTCAACATCTGTGTAGAATGCGTTAAGAGCCTCATCATATGATGAAGTACCCTCGAAGTAGTTCTTCATAGCCTGCTGGAACTTCTCATTACATCCCTGATCGTAAACTGAGATGTTAGAAAGATCGATCTTGTCAGCGCCTGCACAGAACATAGCAAGTGCATTCTGTCCGCCAAGTACAGCATCGCCATAAGATGTATCTGTAGCCATAGCCTCCATAGTAGGCTTGTTGTTAACGAAGTCGTTATCCTTTGTAACGATACCCTTCATAACTTCAGCATCACATGTCATCTTACGCATGATATCAGCAACGAGTGCCGGGTTGTCTGTACCTGTTGCAGCACAGATCCATGTACCGCCCCAATAGAAGCCCTGAGGTCCTTCTGTTGCAGCCCAACCACCATCGTGTGCGATTGAAGCCTCGTTATCAGCTGCCATACAGAAGTCGATAAGCCATGCCGGTCCAAAGTATGAGAATGTAGGAAGATCAGAATCCTTCATGAATCCCTTGTTCCATGTATCTGACCAAAGACCCTCTGTTGTAGTCTCGCCAGCATCTACAAGCTCCTTAGACATATCTACCCAATCCTTAAGAGCCGGATCGATTGTGATCTTTCCGTCAACTACCCAAGGAGTAGATACGTTGTTAGAGAATACACGATATGCATCGTTAACTGTTGCATTTACATAATAACCCTTTTCCTTAAGAGTCTTAGCTGACTCCTTGAACTTGCCCCAGTCAGAGAAGTTCTTCTGAACCTCTGCCGGATCATCGGAGCCAAATACCTCTGTGGCCATAGCTCTGTTGTAGATAAGTACACCAGGGCAACCCTGCCATGAAACACCCTTTAATGCTCCGTCTGAGCTTGTAACAACGTCCTTTGTGTACTGATACTGATCAGCAAGCTCTGCATCTGTGATACCAAGATCAGCTACAGGCATAGTGAAATCAGTATTTACATACTTAAGAGCGTAGTCAGCCTCTACAAGGAAGAGATCGATCTTCTCATCATCTGCTGCATCAGCCTGCTCCTTAAGAGTAGCATCAAGGTTGTTCTGGTAAGCATTGTTCTCACTCGGTGTAATGTTGAACTTAACAGTTATATCACCAATCTTGCCTGTTGTATCATCAACCTTCTCATATCCCGGATAATGATCTGTGAGTCTTGACTTGAACTCCTCATTCCAGCAGTAAACGTTAAGAACCTTACCATCAGCAGAGAAATCTGCGCCGGCTGCCTCTGTCTCAGCAGGAGCCTCTGTCTCAGCAGGAGCCTCTGTCTCAGCAGGAGCCTCTGTCTCCTTAGCTGCCTCTGTTGTTGTCTCAGCAGGAGCTGCTGTAGTAGCTGCTGTGGTTGTCTCTTCCTTCTTGTCACCGCATGCTGCGAGTGAAAGACCCATAGCGAGTGAAAGTGATAATGCTATTGCCTTTTTGAACTTCTTCACAAAAAAACCCTCCTTTAATCTGTGTGTCGTCTTCTTTCGATAAGTATCAAGTCTCCTGTAGATAGATTCCTTACGCACCTCCCCGCGACAGCGGATATTGCGTATGTGCAAAATGTACAATCGTCTTAAGCCTCAATCGACCGAAGTCCAACATGTACGCCCTAATATTTGCGGCTTTGCCGTATTTGGCGCACTAACAATCTGACATGGCCTGTGCCATGACTGAAACTGATTATAGGATATAATCAACAAATTTGCAAGCACTTTTTTATTTTTTTGAAAATTATTTGTACACTTTGCCTATAAACCGTGACATTTCAACATCTTTTGTGCATTATTCCCACGCCGTTTTCAAGGCTTTTGTGCGTTTTTACTCCTCGCTCGTCCTGGGGATAAAAACCCGCGCTGATTTTTTGTTCTCGCCCTTGCCGGCGTTCATGGCTTCCTTCATGAAGTATTCCTGCGCCGAAAGCTTCTCCTTGCCCCTTAAGTCCTGCTTCTCATATGTCCCGTCAGCCTTCATGATATGCGCCTTCAGCGTGTCCTTAAGCTGTATGCGGAGTATGTCAAGCACCCTTTCCTTAAGGTCAGGATCTTCTACCGGGAAGGTTATCTCCACTCTCTTGTCCAGGTTTCTCGGCATCCAGTCCGCGCTTCCCATATAGCAGTCCGCAAATCCCTCATTGTGGAAGTAGAATATCCTGGCATGCTCGAGGAAGTTGCCCACTATCGATCTGACGGTGATATTTTCCGAAAGCCCCGGTATACCGGCCTTAAGGCAGCATATTCCCCTGACTATGAGCTCTATCTTCACTCCGGCATCGGAAGCCTCGTACAAAGCCTTTATGATATCGGGGTCGCAGAGAGAATTCATCTTCGCGACTATACGCGCTTCCTTGCCTGCCCTGGCATTTTGAGCCTCACGGTTTATAAGATAGATAAATTTCTTCTTCATCCATATAGGTGCGACAAGAAGCTTGTTCCATGAAGGTGGTTCCGAGTAGCCCGACAGCATATTGAATACCGCCGTGGCATCCTCTCCTATCTTGTCATTTGCGGTCAGGATGCCCGTATCCGTGTACAGTCTGGCCGTGATATCATTATAGTTTCCGGTTCCGAGGTGCACATATCGCTTTATACCCTCCTCCTCGCGCCTTACCACCAGCGCAATCTTGGAATGAGTCTTTAAGCCAACAAGTCCGTATATTACATGGCATCCCGCTTTTTCAAGCTTCTTTGCCCAGTTTATGTTGTTCTCCTCGTCGAAGCGGGCTTTCAGCTCTACCAAAACGGTAACCTGCTTGCCGTTTTCTGCCGCCTTTGCCAAAGCCGCTACGATAGGCGAATTACCGCTCACACGGTACAGAGTCTGTTTTATGGCAAGAACATCCGGATCTGACGCCGCCTGACGGATAAAATCCACCACCGGAGTAAACTCATAGTACGGATGGTGAAGGAGAATATCCTTTTCTTTTATCTGATCGAAGAGATTCTTCTCCGGGTCGATTCCCGGAACGGGCTGCGGGACGAATTTCTTGTTTTTGAGATGTTCGAAACCCGAAAGTCCCGCGAGCTTGCCTATAAATGTAAGGTCGAGCGGTCCGTTTATGTTAAATACAGCCGCATCACCGACCTCGAGCTTGTTCTTTAATTCCTTGAGAAGCTTTTTGTTTATGTCCGTTTCCACCTCAAGCTTTATGACCTCACCCCAGGCGCGAAGCTTGATCTGCTTTTCTATCTCCTTTAAGAGGTCCGCCGCCTCATCCTCATCTATCGAAAGATCCGCATTTCTTATGATGCGGTAGGTATGAGCGCAGACAATCTCATAATTGAGGAACAGCTTGTCGAGATTCTGCTTTATAACATCCTCGAGGAGCATGACGGTCCTCATGGCTCCCGCGGACGGAAGCTCGATTATACGTGAAAGCACCGAAGGGACCTGGACTGTAGCTATATCCATCACATCACTCTTTTTATCCCTGACCAAAGCTCCTATGTTCAGAGTCCTGTTACCGATAAGCGGGAAGGGCCTCGAAGCATCGACCGCCATCGGTGTAAGCACCGGATAGACCTCCTTTACAAAGAATCTGTCTATATATTTCCTCTGCTTGTCGTCAAGCTCGGCGTAGTCACGCACCAAATTCACACCGCACTCCGCAAGCTCGGGGAGTATACTGCGGTTTAAGGTCTGGTACTGCTGCTTAGTCATGTTCTTCGTCTCGGGGATGATAAGGTCAAGCTGCTCCCTCGGAGTAAGCCCGGCTATATCCTTTTTCTCGACTCCCGCATTGGTGAGGTCTACGAGAGAAGCGACCCTTACCATGAAGAACTCCGAAAGGTTGCTCTCGGTTATCCCGAGAAACTTCATTCTCTCAAACAGCGGTATGCTCTTATCCCTCGCCTCATCCAGTATACGATAGTTGAACTGAAGCCACGAAAGCTCTCTGTTGTAATAATTATTCGGATTGTTCAAGACCGCTCTGTCCATCATTGCTCACTCCTCCTTGTCCTAAGTACCGGCCTTATGCCGTATATCTGCTCAAAGAAATCGGCTCTCGACTCGAAAAGTCCCGTCTCAAGCGCAAGGTCGTCATATGTTTTCGCGCTTATCACAAGCTTATCGTTGCTTACTGTAACGCTTATATCGTCTATCTTCTGCGTATGGCTCTTATCAAGCACATTCGCTATCCTTAAGATGGCCGCCAGCTTGGCTACCACTATGTAATCGGCCTGTCCGAGCTCCGCCGCCACTGCCTCCTTCGACGGAAGGAAGAAAAGATTATACCTGATCACATTTGCGATCTCCATGCGTTCCTTGTGAGTAAGTCCGATTATCTCACTGTTAGCAACTATATAGTAGGAATTCATGGCTCCGTCGTTTAAGTTGATATAGTTTCCGCACTCATGAAGGATCGCCGCTATGTGGAGCTGAAGCCTCTCTTTTCTGCCGAGCCCGTGCACCTTCTTCATACCGTCAAACAGCGCAAGCGCAAAGCTCGCCACTCTGTCCGTATGTGCCCTGTTGCAGCGGTAACGCCTGTTTAAATACATGGCCGAAGCTATGATGTCATCCTCGAAGTTGTGATTGAACACAAC
>ONVB01000193.1 GCA_900321145.1 uncultured Eubacteriales bacterium
CGAACCGCTCAATGTCTACACTGCGAAAGCCAAGGCGAAAGAGCTTAATGTGGATGAGGTTTTATACATGAACGTCCAGAAGAACAAATACGCTTATATCGTAAAGGATGGTGCCCGCGGATTTGTACTCTATCAGGACGAGAAGAGCTTATACTCCAAGATGTATAAAGGCCTTAAGATGACACCGCTTGAGCCTTGATCATTTCGCATATTATCCAGACAACAAACCGGATGTTATATACCCCATAGGTTTAACATCCGGTTTTTTATGCCCTTATTTATCAACCGAGCTGCTTCTTGAAAAACTGCATAACATGAGCCTTGGACTTCTCGTTAAGCTCTACTATCACTGCGTTGTCACTGTTTGTGATGAAAGCGTACCAGTTATCCTTGGCGCTGTCATCAAACGAAGTATAATACTTGAACTTAAGCTTCTTGTTCACCTCAAGTTCGTTCTGAAACTTCGGATCGGTATACTTAAGTACCCTTACCACATCTTCTCCCGGCACCCTTATACACTCCTTGCGTGATGCCTTGTTCTTGATCATCGCTATATCAAGGTCATTATTGGTAAAGATATATTCATACTCCACATGCATCCCCGGAAAAGCCCACGCTCCGAGGATTCCTCCTCCGACCATGACCATAAGCCCCAGTGCCGGCCATATGAAAAGCATTACGAACACGCCTATCGCAAAAAGCAAAAACGTAAGCGCAACCGGCACGAACTGGGCCCCTCTCGGCTTAGATGCAACTATCTGTTCTACATAATTGTCGTTCATATATTTCTCCTGATAAGATCCTTCTCTTCCTATTCGTTAAAGCTCTCATCTATCGCCTTGGCTGCCTTCTTTCCGGCACCCATGGCAAGTATAACTGTTGCGGCACCCGAAACCGCATCACCGCCGGCATATACATGTTCTCTTGTGGTCTGCTCTGTCTCCTCGTCAACTATGATACCGCCCCACTTCTGAGTCTCAAGGCCCTCGGTGGTCTGTCTGATAAGCGGGTTCGGTGACTGTCCTATGGCTATAACCACGGTCTCCACATCAAGTACATAGTTTGAACCCTCGATGGGCTGAGGTCTTCTTCTGCCGCTTGCATCGGGCTCGCCAAGCTCCTGCTTGACTACCTCCATACCGCATACATATCCGTTCTCGTCTCCGAGTATCTTTACCGGATTGTTGAGGAGTCTGAAAATGATTCCCTCCTCCTTAGCATGGTGAACCTCCTCCGCTCTTGCAGGAACCTCCTCCTCGCCTCTTCTGTATACTATATATACTTCCTCTGCGCCGAGGCGCTTAGCCGTTCTTGCTGCATCCATTGCCACATTTCCGGCACCTACTACGGCAACTCTCTTTCCGATCTTGATAGGAGTGGGTGCCTCACCCTTCTTGTAGGCCTTCATAAGGTTAACTCTCGTGAGGAACTCATTTGCAGAGTATACTCCGAGCAGATTCTCTCCCGGAATCCTTAAGAAGTTGGGAAGTCCCGCACCTGTGCCTAAGAACACTGCCTCAAAGCCTCTGTCGAAGAGATCGTCTACTGTGACAGACCTTCCGACTACTACATTAGTCTCAAGCTTAACGCCGAGTCCCGTTACATTTTCAAGCTCCTTAGCCACAAGTGACTTTGGAAGTCTGAACTCGGGGATACCGTAGCTTAAAACTCCGCCTGCCTTGTGAAGCGCTTCAAATATAGTGACCTCGTAGCCCTTCTTTGCGAGCTCTCCGGCGCAGGTGATACCCGCAGGACCCGAACCTACAACGGCAACCTTATGTCCGTTCGTCTCTGTTACGGCCTTTACGGCCTCACCCTTTGCCATATGGTAGTCAGCCACGAATCTCTCAAGTCGTCCTATGGATACGGGCTCGCCCTTTATACCTCTTACGCACTTACCCTCGCACTGATTCTCCTGCGGGCATACACGTCCGCATATGGCGGGGAGCGCATTTTCACTTGTTATGATCTCGTAAGCCTTGTCAAAATCTCTTGCTACAACGGCCTCTATAAAGCCGGGAATAGGTACATTTACCGGACATCCGGATACACAGGGCTTGTTCTTGCAGTTAAGGCACCTGCTTGCCTCCTCAACAGCCATCTCCTCGGTATAACCGAGCGCTACCTCTTCAAAGTTTTTATTTCTTACATCGGGCTCCTGCTCACGCATGGGAACCTTGGTCATGCTCATATTAGGCATTTTCGTCTCTCCTTTATCCTTTATTGTGCAAGTCGAAGATTACACTCATGTTCTTCCTCTTTGAAGAAGCCCTGTCTCTTCATGCATTCATCAAAGTCTACCTTGAAACCGTCGAAGTCCGGACCGTCAACACACGCGAACTTGGTCTGTCCGTCTATCGTCACACGACAGCCGCCGCACATACCCGTTCCGTCTATCATGATCGGGTTAAGCGAAACAGAGGTAGGTATATCGTGCTGCTTGGTAAGGGCAACCACGAACTTCATCATGATAAGCGGACCTATGGTGATCACATGATCATACTTCTCTCCCGCTGCGATAAGCTCCTCAAGCTTCTTGGTTACAACACCCTTGTCACCCAAGGTACCGTCGTCGGTCATGATATATACATTCTTGCATATTTCCTTAAAGAGATCCACGAGTATTACGAACTCAGCCGAGCGTCCGCCGATTATGACATCACACTCCACGCCTCTTCTGTGAAGCTCCTTCAACTGGCAGTAAAGAGGAGCGGTACCCACACCGCCGGCCACGCCTATTATCCTCTTCCAGTCATCGTGGAAGGGAGCCGGGGAGCCTAAGGGGCCCACAAAGTCCGTGAAGCTGTCACCCACCTCAAGCTCTGCCATCTTCCTGGTAGAGTAGCCGAGAGTCTGGAACACTATGGTTATCGTATTCTTCTCCCTGTCAAAATCAGCTATTGTAAGAGGAATCCTCTCACCGTCCTCACCGATCCTGGCTATCAAAAACTGACCTGCCTCACAGCGAAATGCTATATATGGGGCCTCAACCTCCATCAGTATAACTGCCTGATTGAGAACCTCTTTTCTGACTATCTTGTACATATCTTACTCCCTTCTTATATTAAAGACTCTTCAAGACTCTTCGCTTCGCTCAGAGTGACACCGTATCGGCATTCGGAATGCTTCGTGTCATTCTGAGGGCGCAAGCCCGAAGAAGCTTATATTTATCACATCTCGTCAAAGAAGCTTTTTTTCTTCAGCTCTTCAACCGATATACTACTGTTAAGTGACTTTGCCATCACAAGCTTTCCATCATTTACTCTGGCCCATATGCCCAGCAGATTATATACATCGTCATTCAACTCAAGCGAAGGCATATTGATCACGCAACGACTGCACAGCACACTCTCCGTGAGCTTGACTATGGAATCAAGGCTGTATCTTACATTTGCATCAAAGCTCTCATACCTCTCGACATACAGCGTATCGCCCAGTATATCATAGGTAAACACGGCCGCAAGCCTCTCGGTTTCCTCTTCATCCTCACGCATGCCGGACTCATATACTGCCATAACGCCGCCGTTCCTTGATATATGCTTATCTCTCACCGACTCAAGGTAAGCCCTGTCTCTCTTAACGAAAGCAGTGTACTTTGCACCAAGCTCCTCGTTCACCTTCGCCGCAAGGGCTTCAAGCTCCTCATCGCTCATATCCCTCAGCCTGACGTGGTAATATCCTTCCTCTCCCGAAAGGTCGCTCGGAACCGTCGAATCATCCTCAAGTACCGATATATCAAAGTCGAGCTCCACATTCTCGTAAATGTCATCAAAACCTCTGTCGTAGAAGTATTCCTCATTTGCAGGGGTACAGAATATAAGCTCCGCGCCCTTCTCGCCGGCACATTTTACAGCCTCGTCTATAAGGTGCTCCATGACACCTGCCTCGTCGTACTTCTGCTTGATCACATCTCCGTACAACCGCGCTCCGACAACGGGTCTTCCGTCGATCAAAAGCTCGTGCAGGGCAAAATGAAGCACACCGACAAGCTCATCCTCATGCTTCGCCATGATTATGTTCACACCCGAAAGCACCGGATCAAACTCGGTGTCTATGGTAAGCCAGAGCTCCTTTATCTGTTCGGCATCCGCCTCGTCTCCGTCAAAGTAACTGTAACTACAACTGCAACTGTCTCCGTCACTCATATTGTTTTAACTTTTTTCTCCTTCCCTCTTTTGTGGTTTTTAAGTATTATCTTTCCTTATGGGACAACCCATGCATCCTCCGCAGCCTGACGGTGCGGAATCATATACCGCATAGCTTGACCTGTAATCTACATCGTCAAATGTATGAAGAAGCGCTATGGCCTGGGCGCTTATGCCCTCGCCGCTTCCCGTAAAACCAAGGCCCTCTTCTGTGGTCGCCTTGATATTTACCTGATTTAATTCTATGCCGAGTGCACCTGCTATGTGCCCGCGCATCGCTTCTATATGAGGAGCCATCTTAGGCTTCTGCGCTATGATGGTCGCATCTATATTTCCGACGAGCATATTCTCGGCATCAAGCAGCCGCCCGACCTCCTTCAGGAGCTCTATACTGTCGGCACCCTTATACCTCTCGTCAGTATCAGGAAAATGCTTCCCTATATCTCCGAGTGCCGCCGCTCCGAGAAGCGCATCCATTATAGCATGGGTCAATACATCCGCATCCGAATGCCCGAGCAGTCCCTTCTCATAAGGGATCTCAACTCCTCCTATGATAAGTGGTCTTCCCTCGACCAGCTTATGAACATCATAACCCATTCCTATACGCATAATCAGTCTCCTTAACACATAATCGCCCTATAGAGTAACATAAACCGCGGATTTAAGCAACAAAAAAATGTGTCATCAGGTAC
>ONVB01000296.1 GCA_900321145.1 uncultured Eubacteriales bacterium
GCAAAACCTGTCAACGGCAATGCGAGTGTGAAGGGAACGGGTACCATAAAGATCAAGAAGGGAACCAATGTCATAAGCATAACCGTGACGGCGCAGAGCGGCTCCACAAGGGTATACAAGCTCTCGGTGGTGCGGGGAAATGCGGGAGACGGCACCAATATCATAGATGACGGCGGCGGAAGCTCCGCCTCGGGTATAAAGGGTGACTTAAACGGAGACGGCAATATAAGTGCTGTCGATATAGTTAAGGTTCAGCGACTGATAGTCGGACTCGACGCACTGACCGATGATGCGCTTGCGCGCGGAGATATAAACGGCGACGGCAAGATAAGCGCCATAGATGTTGTCAAGCTGCAGAGGCATATCGTGGGCCTGGAGCTGATACAATAGGAGGAAGTACACATGAATAAACTTAAGAAACTGACAACTATGCTGGTAATGGTCTGCTGCCTTGTCCTAAGCTTTACTGCGCTTAACGCGAAGGCCGACGCGGACGTATCCATAGGTCTTTCATCCGGAAATGTGAGCATAGGCGATGAGGTTACGGCTACCGTAAATGTGTCGGGCGGCGACATATCCGCATATACTATATATGTATCATACTCATCGGATGTACTTCAGTATAACTCGGCAGGCGGTTCTGCCATATGTAACGGCGGCGGCGGAGCGCTTACCGTATCGGGTACGGGTGAAAGCTACGTGACCATTTCATTTACGGCAATCGGAAATGGTACGGCAAGCATATCCACAAGCGGTTCAGAGTGCTATGACATCAATCTGAACACACTCGGCATATCGCATGCCGGCGCAAGCGTGGAGGTTTACACCGCGGCTACGGAAGAACCCACAACGGAAAAGCAGAGCGATGACGATGAGAAGGATGATGACAATAAGGAGGACGAGGACAAGAAGACTGAGGAGGACGGCAAGTCAAGCGATGCGAGTCTTGCTTCACTTGAGATAAGCCCCGGTACTCTTGAGCCGGAGTTCTCACCTTCGACCACATCCTACTTTGTGCAGGTTGATGAGGATGTGACCAGTATGGTCGTAAGTGCGACCACTAACAGCGATAAGGCTTCCACCGAGGTGTGGGGCGCCGATATCATAGAGCCGGGTGAAAATACCGTTACTATCACGGTTACGGCCGAGAACGGAGCCGTAAGAGTCTATAACCTAAGGGTAGTCGCAGGAGTTGATAATGATTCCGCGGTGGCAGAGATAGGCGGAAAGATATACAGCTTTGTGAACAGAGCGGATGAGCTTGAGGTACCCGAGGGCTTCTCTGAGAGCAAGCTGAAATACAAGGATTGGGAAGTCTTGGGCTTTACATCTCCGAACAAGAAGCTGACCATAGTCTGCTTAAAGAGCGAGGAAGATAAGTATTTCTGGTACATTTACGATAAGGATGCGGACAAGTTCTACCCATATCATGAGATATCCGCCGAGTTTGTAAGATATGTGGTTCTTCCGCTTCCGAAGGATGTGGCGCTTCCGGAGAACTTTTCGGAGAGCAGCTTCAAGCTTGCGGGTTCGGATGCTCCTACATACCAGTCAAAGCTGATCGATGACAAGGATATCTATCTTGTATATGCGATGAATGTTGAGGGCGAGGGCGGACTTTATTTCTTCGATGCGAAGGAAAAGTCGCTTATGCGCTACGCAATCCCCGTAAGAGAAGAAGCGGCTCCTGTTGTAGAGGCGACACCTACGGATGTGGTTCCGGAAAAGGAGATAATCATAAAGGAAGTTCCCATGCAGGAGACGGGCTTTTTCACCAAGAAGAACATATCACTGCTTTTGTATATAGCTTCAGGTGTGGCTGTCCTTCTTCTGGTAGCCTGCATAGCATCGCTTGTGCGCAACTCGAAGATAAGACGCGAGCTTCGTGATGCCGAGGATATGATCTCGCATCTCGCGGGCGATAGAGATGGGGTTGACAGTACACTATTCGACAAGGACAACAAGGATGTCAGCGACGGCAAGGACGACGATCATGACGACGGTGACAACCATGGCGGAAAAGGCGGCAGCAGCAAGGACGGTGACAACCATGGCGGAAAAGGCGGCAGCGGTTCTGCGGTTTCAGACAGTGCCGTGGAAGAAAAAGAAGTCACCAAGCCCGCCGACATAGGTGATAAGATACAGACTATTCAGCTTCCTGATGCAGAGGAAGAGGAGGAAACGGAGAAAGAGGAAAAGAGGTTTAAAAAGCCGGATGACTACGATCCCGACAAGGATTCGGCATTCTGATATAAAGCTAAAACTTGACTACACACGCCTTCGATGTTAGAATAAGTATTTGCATTATTGTACTTATTTATCGGAGGCGTTTTTCATGGAAGGCGAAGTTATATCTAAGAATTTTATCGAGCAGGAGATCGACAGGGATCTTGAGCAGGGACGTTATGACAAGGTGGTTACCAGATTTCCGCCCGAACCTAACGGATACCTTCATATAGGACATGCAAAGTCCATACTTTTAAACTACGGGTTAGCAGTAAAGTACGGCGGAACTTTCAATTTCCGTTTCGATGATACCAATCCCACCAAGGAGAAAACAGAATTTGTGCAGTCTATCATGGACGATGTGAAGTGGCTCGGTGCCGACTTTGGCGACAAGGCATATTTCGCATCGGATTATTTTGATGCCATGTACGAGGCTGCCGTCAAGCTTATAAAGAAGGGCAAGGCTTATGTGTGCGATCTTTCCGCTGAGGAGATAAGGGAGTACAGGGGAACACTCACCGAGCCGGGCAAGAACAGTCCGTACAGGGACAGGAGCATAGAGGAGAACCTGCAGCTTTTTGAGGCTATGAAGAACGGAGAGTTCCCGGATGGTTCAAAGGTGCTCCGTGCCAAGATCGATATGGCCAGCCCGAATATCAACATGCGTGATCCGGTCATTTACCGTATCGCGAGGATGACTCATCACAATACGGGCGATAAGTGGTGCATTTACCCGATGTACGACTTCGCTCATCCTATCGAGGATGCTGTCGAGGGCGTGACACATTCCATATGCACCCTTGAGTTTGAGGACCACAGACCGCTCTATGAGTGGGTGGTAAATGAGATAGGCTTCGAGCATCCGCCCAGACAGATAGAGTTTGCGAAGCTTTACCTGAAAAATGTGATAACGGGAAAGAGATATATAAAGAAGCTTGTGGAGGACGGCATAGTGGACGGCTGGGACGATCCGCGGCTTGTGTCCATAGCGGCTTTGAGAAGAAGAGGCTTTACGGCCGATTCCATAAGGCGTTTTATGGAGCTTTCTGGCGTGTCGAAGGCTAACAGCGAGTCTGATTATGCCATGATCGAGTACTGCTTAAGGGAGGACTTAAAGCTTAAGGCGAACCGCTATATGGCAGTGCTTGACCCGATAAAGCTTATCATAGACAACTATCCCGAGGGACAGGTTGAGTATGTGGAGGTTGAGAATAACCAGGAGAATCCGGAAGCGGGTACGAGACAGGTTGCATTTTCGAGAGAACTCTACATAGAGAGAGAAGACTTTATGGAGGAACCGCCGAAGAAGTACTTCAGGCTCTTCCCGGGAAATGAGGTCAGACTCAAGAATGCTTATTTTGTAAAATGTGTTGATTACAAGAAGGACGAGAACGGCAAAGTTACAGAGGTCCACTGCACCTACGATCCCGAGACCAAGTCGGGAAGCGGCTTTGAGGGCAGGAAGGTCAAGGGTACCATACACTGGGTATCCGCGGAAAGTGCGATAGATGCCGAGGCTCGTCTGTATGAAAATATAGTTGATGAGGACAAGGGAAAGCTCAACGAGGACGGAACGCTTAACCTGAACCCGAACTCACTTGTGGTTTTGGAGCATATCAAGCTCGAGGCTGCATTTAAGGAGGCAAAGCCGGGGGACAAGTTCCAGTTCTTAAGAAACGGATTCTTCTGTGTGGACGTTAAGGATACCACGGAGGATAAGCTTGTATTTAACAGGATAGTGTCACTGAAGAGTTCATATAAACCGGCATAAGCAGGCGTGTAACGGCAGGCGAAACATTTATGGCTTAGGCGGCAGGAGGTAAAGATGGGGATATTTTCGAGACTCTCAAAGTTCGGACTCGGAAATCTGTCTGAAAAGGAAATAATAGAGGATAAAAAGCCTGAGAAGGTGGTCCGGGAACCAAAGCCCGAGAAGTCTCCGGAGGAGATCGAGAAGGAAATAGTCTTCGAGAAGAAGATAAAGTGTCCGGTGTGCGACCTTATGTTTCCGGTGCTTAAGTTCAGGCCGGGCAAGGTGAAGCTTATCGGCTCCGACACGGATTTGAGGCCGAAGTATGAGAATGCAGATCCGTTAAAATACGATGCGGTTGTCTGCTTAAACTGCGGTTATGCCGGGCTGTCGAGATATTTTGATAAGATCACGACGAGGCAGATCAAGGACATCAAGGAGCAGATATATTCGAATTTCAAGGGCATCGACCATCCTGATTTTATATACAGCTATGACGATGCTATCGCGCGCTATGAGCTCGCACTTGCATCAAGTGTGGTAAAGCAGGCGAGAAACTCGGAGCGTGCCTACACGGCGCTTAAATATGCCTGGATACTTCGCGGCAAGAGAGAGTCCATAGGTGCGGACAAGTCCCGGATAGACGAGATCAAGGATCTCTATATGCAGGAGCTCGAGGGACTGCAGGTGGCATATGACGGGTTCACGCTTGCGCTTGCGAAGGAGACGGCTCCGATAGCGGGTATGGACGGTGATACCATTGTATACATATTGGCTGATCTTGCGAGAAGGCTCAAGAAGTATGATGACGCTTCAAGGCTGCTCGGCAATCTCATAGTCAAGCCGGGGATCAATCAAAGGCTTAAGGACAAGGCACTGGATGTAAAAGCGCTTATCGTGGAAGAAAAGAAGAAGATAAATGCAAAAGACGATTAAGGATAAGATAAAAAATAAGAGTAAATTGAAGAATAAGAGTAAGTCGAATGCACCGAAGAACAAGTGCGTATATATCGTACTTTCTAAGACGCAGACCCTTCCTTCGAATGTGATCAAGATGTGGACGAGGGAGCCTTATGCACATACATCTCTGGCCTTTGACATAGAACTCAACGAGATGTACAGCTTCGCGAGAAAGAGACTTCACAATCCGTTTTACTGCGGGTTTATAACCGAGGATATCACCACGGGAGTATTCGGAAGAGATACCAAGACCGAGTGCAAGGTTTTGAGACTCTGGATCACAACGGCGCAGAGAAAAAGGATAGAGAGGATACTTGACAAGTTCAAGGCAGAGAGGAACATGTATAAATATAACTATCTCGGCGTGTTCAGCTCGGTACTTGGGCATTCTGTGGAGAGAAAGTATAATTACTTTTGTTCGCAGTTTGTATATACGGTGCTTGAGAGAGCCCGTGTGGATGTGTTTGAGAAAAAGCCGGGTTTGGTGAGACCGAGGGATTTCCGCCTGTGGAGGGAGCCGGAAGTGATATATGAGGGAAGGCTTAACCGGTACAGGGATTTCCTTAAGGAGCATTATCCGAAGGACATAGAAACAGGAGAATATATAGAGGAGCCGGGGATAAACCAGAGAACGATAGAGGTTTTCCGCGGACAGAGAAAGAAGGAGCCGGTATAAGGCTCCTTTTTCGGTGACATTACCACCCGAATGATAAAATAAATTAAAAATAATACTTGATTTTTTTGAAAAAACAGTTACAATAGGTCTTATGTTAGCACTCGACCGAAATGAGTGCTAAAAGCCAAAATAACAGGAGGATGATTAAAATGAAGTTAGCACCTTTAGGAGACAGAGTCGTATTAAAGCAGAGCGACGCTGAAGAGACAACAAAGTCAGGAATAGTACTTCCCACACAGGCAAAGGAGAAGCCACAGTATGCAGAGGTAGTAGAGGTTGGCCCCGGCGCACTTGATGATAACGGTAAGAAGATACCGATGGAAGTAAAGAAGGGTGACAAGGTTATCTACTCAAGATACGCAGGCAACGAGGTTAAACTCGGCGACGAAGAGTTTATCATCGTAAAGCAGAGCGATATACTTGCAATAGTGAAGTAGATTCGGTTGTGTCATTCTGAGCGAAGCGAAGAATCTTAAAGCTTGCTCATGATTAAAATGTAATGATTATTCAGGAGGCGTAAATAAAATGGCAAAGGAAATAAAGTACGGTGCCGAGGCTAGAAAGGCACTTGAGGCAGGCGTAAATAAGTTAGCGGATACAGTAAGCGTAACACTCGGACCTAAGGGAAGAAATGTAGTGCTTGACAAGTCCTACGGCACTCCCCTTATCACCAACGACGGTGTGACGATAGCTAAGGAAATCACACTTGAGGACGCATTTGAGAACATGGGCGCACAGGTTGTAAAGGAAGTTGCAACCAAGACCAATGATGTAGCCGGTGACGGTACAACAACAGCTACCGTTCTCGCTCAGGCTATGATCAATGAGGGTATGAAGAACCTCGCTGCAGGCGCTAACCCGATCGTTTTGAGAAAGGGTATGAAGAAGGCAGCTGATGAGGCTATAGCAGCTATCTCCAAGATGAGCAAGAAGGTAAGTGGCAAGGATCAGATCGCAAAGGTTGCTGCAATCTCTGCAGGCGATGAGGAGGTTGGCCAGCTTGTTGCGGATGCTATGGAGAAGGTATCCAAGGATGGTGTTATCACCATCGAGGAGTCCAAGACCATGGAGACAGAGCTTGATCTTGTAGAAGGTATGCAGTTCGACAGAGGATATGTATCAGCTTACATGGCAACAGATATGGAGAAGATGGTTGCAGAGCTTTCAGATCCTTACATCCTCATCACAGACAAGAAGATTTCAAATA
>ONVB01000202.1 GCA_900321145.1 uncultured Eubacteriales bacterium
ACATGGGTTTATGATAATATTAAGAGAATGAACTAAAAGGAGTTTGGATCGATCATGAAGAAGATTACTAACAAGATGCTTTGCGGTGCGGCCCTCGTCGTGATGTCAGCGGCTATGCTTTGCGGCTGCGGTAAGGACAAGAAGGCCGACGAAACTACAAAGGCAGCAGCGACCACCGAGGCTCAGAGCAAGGATAAGTCCGAGAAGAATGAGAAGAAGACCGAGGCTGCAACCGAAGCCAAGAAGGAAAGCAAGACCGAAGAGAAGAAAGTTGAAGCCGAGATGGATGTAAAAGAGGTAACAACCGAGGCGGCAAGTGAGGAAGTGACCGAGGCTGAGGACGATTACCGGGAGGCTGATACCGAAGCGCAGTACTACGAAGAGTATGACACAGAGGCTCAGTACTATGAGGAGCCCGCTACCGAAGCTCCGGTTGCCGAAGAACCTGTGGAGGATACACCGGTTGATTCCAATCCCGATGACGGCTGTCTCGGAGGCGAAGGACTGACTTATTAGAATATGTCCGCTATATGACGGGCGCGGGGATTTACTATGCAGTATTTTTATCTTGTGATGTTTTTATTCGCTTTGGTTATGCTGGCGTTGTACGTGATCCAGTGGCAGAGAAGGTTTGATTTTAACATAACTGTCATTTTTATCCTGATCGGCATTACGAATCTTGCATATTATTATATGTATCAGGAGTCAAATCCCGAGTCTGCCATGCTTGCCAACAAGTTTGCCTATATCGGCGGATGCTTTCTTCCGTGGGCCATAGCCAAGTGTATAGCGAATCTGTGTAAAATACATATAAGCAATGTACTGAGCGGTATTTTCTTTGTTATAAGTGCCGCTATGTATGCGTGCATCATGACCATAGGTGAAGGAACGCTTTACTATGAGAGCTTCTCTATGGAGAAGGTCGGAGAGGTCTGGGTTGCTCATAAAGTCTACGGTCCGCTTCATAAAGTGTATTATTTCCTGCTCATCGGGTATTTCCTTGCCAGCCTTGTGGCTATCATATATAGTTATTTCAGGAAAAATGAGGTTTCAAGGGTATTGCTTTACCTCCTTTTTATGCCTCAGGCATTTACAACTATGGGATATCTGTTACAGAAGATACTCAAAACGGAAGTAGACTTTCTTCCGCTGTTTTATGTGCTTGCCGAGATCGTGTATCTCATAATAGTCAGAAGGCTTGCTCTCTATGAGGTAAGCGATATGGTCATAGAGTCTATGGTAGAGTCGGGTGATACGGGCTTTATCACATTTGACTTCAACTACCGTTATCTTGGCAGCAATGACACGGCAAAGAACATAATACCTGCTCTTTTGAAGCAGAGAGTGGACAAGGATATAAGCGGCGAGCCCGAGTTTAAAAAGAATGTGGTCCACTGGATCGACAGTTTTGAAAAAGAGGGCCTGAGCAAAAATCTCTACAGGGTAAAGGACGAAACCGGCGGAGATAACGATAAGATATACAGTGTAAACGTAAACTACCTTTATGATGGAAAGAAGCGCAGGGGCTATCAGATATTCCTTGCGGATGATACTCAGAATCAAAAGTATATAAAGCTTATAGACCAGTATAACTCCGAGCTTGAGGAGGAGATCGCTCAGAAGACCGAGAGGATAGTCCTTATGCATGACAACCTTGTCATGAGTATGGCGACTATGGTCGAGAGCAGAGACAACTCGACGGGCGGTCATATCAAGAGAACAAGTACGGGTGTGAGGCTTTTGATCGATGAGATAAAGAAGGGCGGAAAGCTTCAATTGAGCGAAGAGTTCTGCAAAGATGTGATCAAGGCGGCGCCGATGCATGATCTCGGCAAGATCGCTGTCGATGACAGGATATTAAGAAAGCCCGGAAGATTCGAGCCGGAAGAGTTTGAGGAGATGAAGAAGCACGCCGCTGAGGGTGCGAAGGTCATCCATGAGATACTTAAGGGAACAGATGATAAGGAGTTCCAGAAAATAGCCGAAAATGTAGCGCATTATCACCATGAGCGCTGGGACGGTTCCGGTTATCCGGAAGGCTTAAAGGGTGAGGAGATACCTCTTGAAGCGCGTATCATGGCCATTGCGGATGTATATGATGCACTTGTATCAAAGAGAGTCTACAAGGACAGCATGTCATTTGAGCAGGCTGACAGTATAATCATGGACGGCATGGGGAAACACTTTGACGAGGGTTTGAAGGAGTATTATATAAAGGCCAGACCAAAGCTTGAAGAGTATTACAGCTCTCTTGAGGTGTAAACTTGATATAGGGGGATATAACTGAGAGATGAAAATGAACTCAGCTTTATTTGATGAAATACTGAATACATCACAGGACTGCGTATTCTGGAAGGATAAGGAGAGAAGATTCGTAGGAGTCAACAAGGCATTTCTTGATTTCTACGGCTTCGAGTCAGACGAGGTTCTCATAGGGAAGACTGACGAGGATATGGGCTGGCATACCGATCCCGAACCGTATAAGTTTGATGAGCTCAGAGTGCTTGAGGGGCATGAAACATATAAGGTTCCGGGCAAGTGTATCATACGCGGAAGGGAAAGGGATATAATAGCCTCCAAGAGACCTATCTATGATAACGGTGAGATAGTCGGACTTGTCGGAAGCTTTATGGATGTGACGGATCTGAAGTCAAACGGTGTGGCTGCTATTTTGGCTCAGGAACTCTATACAAGCGAAAAGCTGAGAAAGCATCCATACTTTGACAAGCTGCTCGATGAGATAAGACTTGAAGAGATCCTTGACTCACTTACGGGCGTTGTATCAAGGGCATATATAATCAGTTATGCTAAGTCACTTATTGAACGCGGCATACCATTTACATTTACCATATTCGATCTGGATAATTTCAAGTTCTTCAATGACACTTACGGTCACCGCGCGGGTGATGAGGTTCTGATGGATGTCTCGAGATCCATAACCGATTCGGTAGCAGATGCCGGAGTTGTCGGGAGGTTTGGCGGGGATGAGTTTATCATAGTAAATACCCGGGACATAGATTATGATGCGAAAAAGCAGTTCTTTATAAAGCTGTATGATGTGGATAATGCACTAAGAAAGAGCATAAATGTGGACGGAAACGAGCTTTTCCTTACAGGAACCTCGGGGTGCGCCACCTATCCGGATGATGCTCTCGACTATGAGACTCTGTTTTCGCGTGTGGACAAGGCTATGTATCGCGGCAAGAATAAGGGAAGAAACTGTTATATAATCTATGTTGAGGAGAAGCACAAGAATCTCGAGATAAAAAATATCGCAAAAAGAGGCCTGTATACCAGCATGCACGATATAGTAAGAAAGCTTGAGTTTATAGACGGCTTCGTAAATAAGCTTAAGTCGGTATTTCCCATGATCCAGCCGGAACTCAACATTACAGATCTCTACTTCACGGGCAGGAGCGGTAAACTAAGGTCCGTGTTGAGAAAAAGATTCAGTGAAGATGCGAGTGATATAGATAATTTAGTAAAGGATGATCTTGTTTACGGCAACAAGCTTGATGAGGTGAAGGAGAACAGCCCGAAGCTTTATGAGTCCTTTGTAAAGAATGGCATAGAGACCTACCTTATAGTCAGGATTGCCATGTGTGACGAAACGGATGGATACCTGATATGTGCAGAGCCGCGAAGCCACAGAATATGGCAGGAGGCAGAGTGCGGTTTGATGTACTTCCTGGGACGTGAGCTTGCAGCAAGACTGAAGCTTGCCGGAGAGGAGATACCGTAACAGGATAGTATCATATATCATAAAACAAAACAGTCGGAGAGATCCGGCTGTTTTTTTCGTTCGCGTTAAGATACCTGAACATAGCAGGGTTATAAATAAAATTGAGTGCCCGTTATAGAGTCTATGTATTATACAGGAGAGCATGATATGATGTATCCTTACTCGCGTTAATGATCGACTAAAAGTGATCTGTGTATGGTGATCGATGAAAAGATTTATGGCATATTATGATATCGGGGAGGTTTGTATATGGCTACAGATTATGCAACACTGAAAAAAGGCGG
>ONVB01000023.1 GCA_900321145.1 uncultured Eubacteriales bacterium
CGTCAGGGTCCATTCCTTGGTCCTGCACCATATCTCATCACTTTGGAAATCAAGATTGACATGACTGAACTCAAATATCATGTCAAATACGCCGTCTCTTCCCACCCAGTACTTTAGGTCATCGGAAGTGACGCCGTTTGCCTCACCGACCGTAAATATATCCTTGCCCGCGGTCACCTTCTGCTTGAACTCCTTCAGGAAGTCCAGGATGCCCGGGGTATTCGCGGTCATCTCATGTATGCCGGTCATACCGTCCACTCCGTCCGCCTCACCTCCAGGGAAACCGGCCGGCTTCTTGATGTACGGTATCGCATCCATCCTGAAGCCTCCCACACCCTTGTCGAGCCAGAACAGAGCTACATTGTAGAGCTCCTCGCGAACCTTCGGATTCTCCCAGTTTAAGTCCGGCTGTTCCTTCGCAAAGGTGTGCAGATAGTACTGCTGCCTGCTCTCGGACCATTCCCAGGCCGAGCCTCCGAATATACTCCTCCAGTTATTCGGTGCGCTGCCGTCCGGATTGGCATCCTTCCAAATGTACCAGTCACTGTATTCGTTACCGGCACTCTTTTCAGAATCCGTGAACCAGACACATTTGTCCGAGGTGTGATTGAAGACGAGATCCATCACGATCTTAATGCCCCTGTCTCCGGCCTCCTTTATAAGAGCCTCCATCTCCTCCATGGTACCGTAACGCGGGTTGATGCTGTAATAGTCCGCGACATCATAACCGTTGTCAACCATAGGCGAGGCGTACACCGGCGTAAGCCAGATCGCACCGACCTTAAGCTCCTTTAAATGATCAAGCCGTGACCTTATACCGTTTAAATCACCGTAGCCGTCTCCGTCGGAGTCCCGGAAGCTGTTCACATATATCTCATACGCTATCGTCTTTTGCCACCAGCGAAGCGAAGTATCACCATTCATCTCTTATCTTTTCCCTTCTCCATACAGCTATATAAAGCCCATATATCAACACCGATTATTATATCCATTTTTACTGTTTTATTCAAGAATCATAAGCCAAGGAAAACCTGTCATCAATAAAAAAACGGGGGTCGGTAAGGATACCCTCACCAACCCCGTAACAGGTCACGTAATTAGTATAATTCTTCCTTATCGCTCTTCTTCAGAGTCTCCAAAACTGTCACAGAACTACTCTCTTGTCTTGGCTCCCATGCTCTTGAGCTCTTTCTTGCGCTCATACATCATCTGATCTGCTCTTGCAAATACATCGCTGAGCTGCTTGTCTCCCTCTGCGAGCGTTGAATAACCGATCGACACTACTACTTTATTCTCACTGATATGAGCTTCCGTCTCCTGATTAAACGCCTCCACTACTTCCGGCATCTCGTCGTAGCCCCTGTCCTGAAGCAGAACCACAAACTCATCTCCTCCGGTCCTGAATACACTTCCATGAGTGAAGTGATCACAGATCATCGCACTCGCATCCTTGATAAGCTGATCACCGGCTTCATGCCCTAAAGTATCATTCACATGCTTTAAGCCGTTGATGTCGCATACCACCACCGCCAGTTTATCGATTTCTTTTCCTTTGATCTTCGCGTTAAGCTCAGTCTCCTTCGCAAGGTAAGCATGCTTGTTTCTCACTCCGGTCATAGAGTCCGTGTTTGCCATACTGTGAAGATTCCTGCTGTGCTCCTTCTCGGCCTCGAGCTTGTTTTTGGCGATTTTTCTCAACTGAAGCAACAGTATGGTCGCAAAGACAAACATAAGCACCAGAGTGAAAATGATCTGGAATTTACTTATGGCAAGATTCTTATCACTTATCTCACGGATCTGATCGTGGATTACGCTCTCGCGGATCAAAACCACCAGTTCCCACCCCATCTCTGGAACCGAAACATAACTGAGAGACTCCTCTGCCCCGTCCGAAACAAAGGTCAGACTTCCCTCCTTATCGTTAATGAAATCATCTATTATCCCATGCCATGCATTATCCGATACATATTTCTTCAGCGTATCCAACAGGTTATGCGAACCTATCACCGGACCGAGTTCGGTTCCCGAGAGGTTTTCACCGCTTTTGGAGTACAAACCGTAGTCCGTCCTTCCCGGGTCATCAAACGCGAGCAGATCCACGATATCCTTTATATCTATCTGGACAAAACAGGCCTTGAAGTTTTTCCCCAGAGCTTTAAAATGCACCGGGATAGCAAGGCAAAGCTGCTTCGAAGAGCCGTATATCGAAACGGTGCTTATGCTCCTTTTGTCCATCTTCTCCTGAAGAAGGAACTCATGACGGCTTCCGCCCGTGTAGGTGGTATACTGTGTGTAGACTATGTTATCCTCATCCACCAAAGCAAACCTGCTTAGAGAAAGGAGTGTCTTCATCATACCTATCGAGTCTCTTAACTCTTCCTGAGTTTTGATATTTTCATCCTCTATGATATCGATTGCCTTCTGCATATAGTCGAAGTTGTTCTCGATAAGATTCGTGATCGTCTTCGCACGGCGGTCCGCCATAGCCTCAAGGTAGAAAGAGCTCACCTGTGAAACAGCATCATTTGTCGCCGAAATCGTCTGCCGTGAAGCCAGGAAAGTTATCACGATAAGCGAAGCCATGATCAGAACGCTTCCGATGGCTGCAGTCATAACAAATGTTTTTTCATTTATCCTGCTCTTCTTCATCATGATACTTCTCCATACAAAATCTCAAGCATAGCCTCCGCATCCTTCTGGTAGATGACCGTTGTAATCTCATTGGTCTTCTCCTCAAAGAGCTCACCCGGCATATTTCCGTCCGCGATCTTGACCGCTATATCTATCGTATCAAAACCCATAGAGTAACAATCCTGCACTCCAAGACAGTATATAACTCCGTCTCTCAGATAATGAAGAGCCTCCTTGTCATGATCCATGCCCACTATCACGGTTTTGCTCCCCTTCTCGGTTATCGCCCTGGCAGCACCCACAGGATTACTCATATTGCAGCATACTATGCCGTCAAGCTCCGGATAGTCCTCTAAAATCTTCATTGTAAGATCATGAGCTTTATCGACGGAGTCATTATCATACTCCACCGCCACTACTTCTATATCCTTATACTTCGCAAATGTATCCCTTGCCCCTCTTGCTCTGTCCTCGTGACAGGGCGCTCCGACACTTCCGACCAGTATCGCAACCTTGCCCTTATAGTCAAGCTTCTTGCACAATGCTTCCGTAAGGTCCGCTCCGTCTTCATAGTTGTGCGTATTCCCGACATATGCTATCCTTTTACACTCTTCGGATGCATCGGAACTCGAAAAGGTCATCACCTTGTATCCTTCATTTACCATCTTATCAAGTATCGGGGATATAACATTCTCATCCGCAACATCGACACCGATCACATCAAAACCGCCTTCCTCTGCCCTGACAAGTCTCTGGATCTGGTCTACAGCCGAAGCCCCGTTCGGAGCCATATACTCATAAGTGATGGTTATTCCTTTGTCATGAAACTGTCTCTGCGCATCCTCCATGCCAAGAGCAACCGCATCCCACCAGGGATGGACAGTCTTATAGGTAAAATAGAAGCTGTAATGATCCTTTTTCGGCTGATAATCATCCAGGGCATGATTGAAATCCACTGCATGACGCACTGCTTCATCCTCGGTTGTTGTATTTGCATTTTGACCACCTTCCGTTGATGTTCCTGAGGCAGACTTGCCCGCACAGCCGGATAAAAACAGCACAGAAATACATATCATAAAACTAAGAAACAGTGTTGAAAAAGCTTTGATCATCCTTTTACTAAATGTTGTCATTTTCATACTAACTCGGCCTCGCTATATGATTGGTAAACTTCATTTCTTTTATAAAAAGTTAATGAATATATTATACTCCTCACGATATGTTTTGAAAAGCACCAAAATCACACAAATAACCCTACCTATAGGATAGTATCAACGCCCCCCCACTATGATACCGCGACACTTCACAGCTTTCCGAAAAAAAGCGCAGGTCCTGACACAAGACCTGCACATTTCTTCATATTACCTACCTATACAGAATTATTAAATTATTTTTACTATCCTCTTGTCACAACAACCCAGTGTCCATTCTTTTTTGCGCCTTCTCTCTCTAAGAGCCGGCTATCCTTCAATGCACTGATTGCCCTTGTCACAGTTGCCCTGCTAAAACCTGTTTTCTCTGTTATCTCAGATATTGAAGCTCTATTATCCTTTACTATGCAGTCTAATACAGCCTTCTCCTTGCCGGAAAGATTTATAGTATCATTTAAAGTATCATTTTCAAGATTTAAAGTATCATTTTCAACTGATTCTTTATACTCATACATCAGCTTCTCAAGATTTTGAATGTGGTGGCGCGTCATAAAGTCCACAAAATTCGCCGCATCACCTTCATCCTGCGCCAAAGCAAGAGCTTTTATGTACTCATCCCTATTTTCTTTTCTGACTATAACAGGAATCATGCCAAACTCCGCCTGGATCATATTCATAACCAGACGTGCCATCCTTCCGTTGCCGTCAGCCCAGGGATGAATGGAAACAAGATTATAATGCGCTAAAAAACTGAGCTCGTAGATTTTGTCTGCATCTCCTGCAACCATAGCGTTTCTCTTCGTATTGAGCCAGGCGCAGAAGTCCTCCAGTCTTTTAAGTACTTTCTGGTAAGATAAATAGCTTTTCCCGCCTCGTCCCGCTGTTACATTCAGGAGTCTCAAATCTCCATTAGAACTGCTGAAGCTGCCGATTGCAGTATTGTACTCAGTTCCCGTATTCCTCATGACCATACCCGAAAGATGACATAGGAGTTTAACGTCATAATCATGATGCTGACCTGCAAGAGCCAAAGCCTCCTCATACGCCTTTTTAAGGTCAAGATTCATAAACTGCTCGACAATCGGCTTGTTGGGACTGATGCCCTCATCAAACAATAACCTGTTCTCTACTTCTGTAACCGTAGACCCCTCCACAGCCGTAGAATGAGTGATTACAGAATACAAATACAGCTTATCATAATCTATCTGATCGGGTATACCCAAAGCTCTGTATTCAGCTATTACATCTACAAGCTGACTCATGCGATCACCTCTACAGCTTCTCTTCTATTGTCGCCCAGATCTCATCCCTGCCCTGCTTGGTCTGTGCGGAGAAGGGAATCATGATCACATCCTCCGGGGCGCCGAGCGTCTTCCTGATAAGTGACAGTTGCTTCAAGAGCTGACTGCGCTTGATCTTGTCAAGCTTGGTTGCGATGATAACCGGCTCAAAGCCCGCAGCTTTCACCCAGTCATACATCTGCTTGTCGTTATCACCCGGTTCGTGCCTTATGTCTATAAGCAGGAAGATAAGTCTGAGCTGATCCGAGCCGTTTAAGTACTTCTCTATCATCTTCCCCCACTTGGCACGGGTTTCCTGCGAGGTCTTGGCGTAACCGTAGCCGGGAAGGTCAACAAAATAAAACTCCTTATTTATGTTATAGAAGTTTATGGTCTGCGTCTTTCCCGGTGTAGACGAAGTCCTCGCAAGCGCCTTGCGGTTAAGCAGGCCGTTGATCAGCGATGACTTCCCTACATTAGATTTGCCCGCAAATGCTATCTCGGGTAGCTCATTTGCGGGCAATCTGCTGGTTATGCCGCATACGGTTTCAAGTTCTGCGGTTTTTATTTTCATAATCTCAATCTCTGTTATTTCTTTTAAGATCCTTCGCTTCGCTCAGAACAACGTGCTTACGCTATATCCTCTGTAGCTCTGTGTCTGATGAATCTGTGGAAGCCTGCCTTCTTGCTTCTCGGCTCATCAAGGTAGGTGATCTCGGGCTGTGCGCCCTCCTCAACAGTGGCCTTGGTGATATTTACCTTGCCGATAAACTCATCCGACGGAACTTCATACATCTGCTCGGATACCGTTCTCTCCATGATAGCCCTCAAGCCTCTGGCTCCGGTCTTTCTTCCCATAGCCTCCTTGGCCATGGCGCGAAGAGCATCCTCATCGAAGGTAAGCTCAACTCCATCTAGGTCAAAGAGCTTCTTGTACTGCTTGCATAAAGCGGATTTTGGCTCGGACAGAATGCGCATCAAAGCGTCCTCGTCGAGCTGGTCCAATATAACCGTCACAGGTACACGTCCTATGAACTCGGGGATAAGTCCGAACTTCATCAGATCCTCGGGAAGAACCTTTCTCAAGGTATCTCCTATCTCCTCCTGATTCTGCTCTACAACCTCTGCGCCAAATCCTATGGACTTCTTGCCTATACGGTTCTCGATTATCTTCTCTAATCCTTCAAATGCACCGCCGCATATGAAAAGGATGTTCGAGGTGTCGATCTGCATAAACTCCTGTTGCGGATGCTTTCTTCCGCCCTGAGGAGGAACAGATGCAACGGTTCCCTCGATTATCTTCAAAAGAGCCTGCTGTACACCCTCACCGGATACATCTCTGGTGATCGATACATTTTCACTCTTCTTGGTTATCTTGTCTATCTCATCGATATATACGATACCGTGCTGGGCACGCTCGATATCGTAGTCGGCGGCCTGGATGAGCTTGAGTAAGATATTCTCCACATCCTCACCCACATAACCTGCCTCTGTAAGTGTCGTCGCATCAGCTATCGCAAAAGGTACGTTGAGCATCCTTGCAAGCGTCTGCGCAAGATAGGTCTTACCCGAACCGGTAGGTCCTATCATAAGTATATTACTCTTTGAAAGCTCAACCTCGAAATCCTTCTCCGAAAGGATTCTCTTGTAGTGGTTATATACAGCCACCGAGAGCATCTTCTTCGGGATCTCCTGGCCTATGACATACTCGTCAAGGAATTCCTTGATCTCCATAGGCTTCATAAGGTTGATGTCTGTATCAAAATCATCAGCGAATTCATCCGCTATGATCTCGGAACATATATCTATACACTCATCGCATATAAATACATTCGGTCCGGCGATAAGCTTCCTTACCTGCTCCTGTGTCTTGCTGCAGAAGGAACATCTTATCTTCTTTCTGTCATCTGTACGAGATGCCATCTTTTACACTTCCTCTTTCCGGTATTAAACCTCTTTGCAGTTATCTGCTACAAACTCAAGTGCCTTTCTTGCAGCGATATCCTTCTTTATGTTGTTCTTTTCCTTCTCGCCCATGATCTCCTCAAGCTTCTCAGGCTCCATCATGTAGCTCTCTGCCATCTTCTTGATCTCTTCCTGAACATCCTCATCGGATGCCACGATTCCCTCAAGCTCGGCGATCTTGTCAAGAGCAAGGCTGTTCTTGATACGAGCGATAGCATCCGGCTTGATATTCTCAAGCATGGTCTCCTTGGATGTCTTCATCATCTTAAGATACATATTCATGTCAAGACCCTGATATCTTAAGTTCTGAGTCATCTCGTTGAACATATTCTCCTGATAGTAAGCGATCATCTGCTCGGGGATTTCAACCTCGGCAGCCTCGGCGATCTTCTCTATGGCAGCCTCCTGCTTAGCACGCTTAGCAGCAGTCTCCTTTCTGTACTCTAAGGTCTTCCTTATATCAGCCTTATAAGCATCTAAGGTATCGAACTCGGATACCTCCTCAGCGAACTCGTCATCAAGCTCGGGAAGCTCTGTCTCGGTTATAGCATTGAGCTTAACCTTGAATACTGCCGGCTTGCCTGCGAGGTTCTCTGCATGATACTCCTCGGGGAAAGTAACATTTACATCGAACTCATCACCGATGTTCTTGTCCACTATCTGATCCTCAAATGTATCGATGAAGGAGTGTGAACCAAGCACAAGCTTGTGGTTTGTTCCCTTTCCGCCCTCAAATGCTTCACCGTCTACAAAGCCTTCGAAATCTATGGTTACTTCATCATCAAGCTTAGCAGCTCTGTCTGTGATATCTACCTTACGACCGTTCTCCTTGCGAACTCTGTCAAGCTCCTTATCAACTTCCTCGTCTGTAACGGCTGTATCCTGCTTCTCTACTTCTACGCCCTTATACTCACCAAGCTTTATCTCGGGCTTTAAAGCAACCAAAGCTGTAAAGATGAACGGCTTGCCCTTCTCGAGCTGCTCAACATCTATCTCGGGACGGGATACGATCTCCTCCTCGCAGTTATCAACCTCTTCGGGGTAATGCTCCTGGATAAGCTCATTTGCAGCATCCTCATAGAACATCTCCGGTCCGTACATCTTCTCGATAAGATGCTGGGGTACCTTACCCTTTCTGAATCCGGGGATTGCGAAACGATGCTTGTTCTTGTTGTACGCTGCCTTGATAGCCTTATCAAGCTCCTCAGCCGGTACTTCTATAGTAAGCTTTGCCATGCTGCCATCCAACTTCTCAACTGCTAAACTCATTTTGAAACTTCCTCCTAAAAAATACTCTGATATAATACGCCTTCCTGTAAGCGCTAACTACGGAATTATAACACAACAGTTCTTTCAAGTAAAGTAAAAAATGCCATTCCGTACGAAGCGAAGAATCTTTCTTTTTTAAGATCCTTCACTTCGTTCAGGATGACACGGTTAATCGATCATATTTATCTGTTGTTTTTCCTCTTTCGTGCCAAAACTGCCGCTCCCGCACCTGCGGTAAGCATCAGCAGCGTAACTGCCGCTATCGGGGCTTCATCGCCGGTATCAGGACTTCCCGTTCCCATGTAGCCGTATACGGGAGTTGTCTCCTTGGCCTTCTTCTGAGGATCGACCTCTGCAGGCTTCGATGTGGTCGGCTGGTCTGTGGAAGGTGTCTCGGTAGTCGGAGTCTCCGTAGTCGGCTTCTCTGTGGTGCCGGGATCCTCCGTGGTATCCGACTTCTTCTCCTGTGCCTTAAACAGTGCCTGGTAGGTTATATCTCCTGTTTCCTTATCAACCGACTTCTTCCATCCGGTGAAAATGTAATTATACTTCGAAGTAGACTTCTTGGTCGGAGTCTTGGCCGGTGCTTCGGTCGAACCGCTGTCGCCGACTGCCGCCGTCTTCATTACATTTCCGTCACCGTCTATCCAGGTAACAGTCTTCTTGTGTGCCACAAAGAGCGCCTGAATTGTAGAGTCTGCGCTTATCCTGTCATAGGTTCTGTCCCATCTTGCGAAGAGATAAGAATACCTCTCTGTCGCAGTCTTGGTCGGTGTTTCGGTCGGAGGTGTTGCATCAGAGCCTTCGGTAACAGTCTCTGTCTTCATTACATTTCCGTCACCGTCAAGCCACCTTACCGTATACTCATTCGGCAGGTCAGCCTCTCTGTAGAGTGCGTAAACCGAGAACATATTCGTGCAGATGGTTATGTACTCATCGGTCAGCACCACACTCTCGTAATCCTCGCCATCCATAAATGTATAGCCCTCTTCGCCGTTTCCGTGAAGCGAAGCTACCTTTATCCTCTGGCCCGCAAGATCCTCAAGTCCTATGGTTATCCTGAGCGGCTCTGCGAGGTGACTGAGCTGCATAGGCGTGTAGTTTGTATAGTTGCCGTTTGCGTCAAATACTTCCTTTATCACGTAGAGCTGTATATATTTTACTATCTCGCCCTTCTTGCCGATACCCTCCTCGAGAACCGACTTCTCAAGTCCCGTGACATTTACGGTCTCAGCATGGAGAGTGATAACTATCCTGCCGCCGTCTGCGACTGTCGCAAGGTCATCCGGCGTTACATTTCCTCTGTAAAGCTCTGTGTTGTATATCTTGTCGAGTCCGTCGACTGAGATCATAAGATCGTCATCTTCGATCTCAACCGCCGTGCTCATGCCGCCCCTTAATACGAGATGAACTCCGCCTGCAGCTATGTAGTTCTCCGGATATGAGACCACTCCTGCCGTAACGGTTACCGATGCCTCGTCCTTTAATGTTCCGTCTGTGGCTTCGATCCTGTAATCACCGTCAGCGATGTTGTTGAAGACGTAGTTCGGATTTGCAGCATCGGTCACCTTTGCACCGGCTATAACAGTGTTGCCTCTGTAAAGGTTCACATATATCGGATAAGCCTTGTCTGCATCTATCGAGTAGGAAGCCGTACCCTGGAGGCTAGTCTCACCGCCGTAACCCTTGGTCCTGAACTTGCCTGTCTTTACTATATGCTCGTTGGAGTTCTTGGTCCTTGCATGTATGCGGTAATCATATTCCGTATCGGACTTGAGTCCGCTGAATGTAGCGGCAAGCTCCATATCACCGTTATCGAGAGTCTCCTTTGTGTTGAGTGCCTGCAAATATGAACCCGAATCCGCTTTCTTGTACTCTATGTAGCAGTTTATCACATCGAGATCCGCCGAACCCTTGTGTATATAAGCATTGACATCTGCCGAGCTCGTGGTTATGTTCGTCACCGGATATGCATCAAGCACAAGCGGCTTGAAGCTTACCTCCTCCGATACATTTCCGGCAATATCATAAGCATATATCGTATAGTTGTCCTCTCCGCTTGCGGAGAAGCTTCCTGTAACCAGTCCGTCCTGCGATGTGACAGGCACTGCCTTTCCGTTTACATATACCTTTGTGGTGTCTACACCGCTTACCTCGTCGGTTACCTTGAAGTTGACCGTAACCGTTCCGTCCGTAACCACCGAGCTTGTGATATCCACAACAGGTATCTTGGTATCTACCTTGAAGGTCTGAGTCACCGTCTTGCTTGTATTGGCCGAAGTAGCCGCATAAGCGCTTATCCTGACCTCGTTCTCCCACTCGGAATGATCGTTTGCATCATCGCCTAAGACAAACTCCCTCTTGGTGCTTGTAAACATATCGGAGTACATATTCTCGTCGCCCTCGACCTTGTAAACAGTCGTGACGGGAAGTCCGTCCGAGGTCTTCGTCGAGGAATCGATGGTAATAAGCGGTTCCTTGACTATATACCATCCGGCCGAACCTATCCTGCCGCCGTCCTGAACGCTGACTGTTATCCTCGGATCCTCGGGGATCACGGTAGATATCTTGCCGAAGTTTATTTCCTTAGCACTCTGATTTCCCGCATTGTCCTCTGCAACAACTGTATATGTTCCATTCTCTGTGATCGTATATGAATACTTATCTAAAGCTCCCCACATTTTCAGCGGTTCACTGTCAATGGAACCCTTATATAGATAAACCGCCTTTACACCACTCTCGTCAACAGGCTCAGTTACAGTAAAATTAAATACATAGTCTGATGAAAACTCTGCTGAATCGTCCTCATTTTCAAGACTTATTCTCGGAGATATGGGATCGATCATATACGGTCCAACTTGGCCAATTTCAGCAACATTTCCGGAATTATCGTATAGCTTCGCACTTGCATAATACGATCCGACAAGTTTGTCATCCCCCGGCACGGTAGTTTTGAAAACACACTCTGTTACTTTCCCAAAGGAGGTTACATTTCGAATCTGATTAACTTCCTCTGTAGGTGCAGCTGTCGTTCCGTCAGGTTTTGTTACTAACCACTCTATCTTATTGATTCCGCTGTCTTTATCTTCCGCATCAACTTCAAATGTAATACCCCTGTACCACACAGGTGACACCGCTGCTGAGCTTACCGCCTTAGAACCGCTTGAATCACTTACCGAGATGACCGCACTTGAAATAGTATTTTCAATCACCCATTCATAGTACGGAACTGTATTGTTATCATTATAATAATTATTTACATTCTCATCACTTTGACCATTTTTACTGTTGAGCTTGATTTGGACAGGAACAGACGCCTTTTCCAATTCATCAACAGCATACACTATCAACTGCCCCTTTGTGCCAATCCCAAGCGGAATGGCTACCTTATATCTGTTATCACTCAAATCTCCGTAACGAGTTATCGATTCTTCTACAGATATAAGCTTATCATTGATTCTTTTACCGTTTTCATCTGCAAAATAGTAGCATACTTTTTCGATGGCACTGCCTTTTGTGCGGAAAATAAACTCAAACGTCACGCTTTCATCGGCGTTTCCATCTTTACCACCCGATCTATAGTACCCTCCGAACTTAACAGTCGGATCAAAAAAGCTTTCTCTCGTAGGCGTAACAGAATAGCTTTCCAATACCGGAATATCCGCATCTATACTGATATTAGACAATGTTATCATTTCTGCCACAGAGTTATCGTTACTGTTGTATACTATAAAATATAAGGTCTGATTATACATGGATTCATTGATGATCCACTCGTTCTTACCGCCTTCTCTTACGTAACTCCTTGTATCCTCCGGGATAATATCTCTCGTAACAAGTTTTACTTTATCATAGTTTCCCGCCGGCTTTACAGAAAGTTCTTTGTAAATCCCGTTTGCAAGAGTTCCTGATTTAGTAAAAACTTCACCATCAACAGCCTTATCACGATCAACAGTATATGTACCGATATTCTTTGGATCAGTAATAACCGTATAATTGCTTTCATTGAAATTCGGAGTCATGGTATATGACCCCTTAGGGCTGTAGACTGAAGGTCTTGAATCAGTCCAATCGACAAATTTCAGATAATTCTTCACAAACGTATCCGGATCTGATTCACATAGATTCCTTTCCGTTCCGGCAACAACCTCACTACTATCAGGAATTGTAACTCTAAACTTCGGAGAATCCATTCCAAACTTGATACTTCCGGATTCACCCTCGGCAAGCTCAACTTTAACATTCAAAGGGCTCTTTTTGATGGTTGCAATCTTGTTAACCACTAATGTTTCATTATCATTATCATATCTTGAATCATCGATCACATAGCAATCTTCTTTTCCGGCTTTCGCAGATAACCGAACATTGTTCAATGTGATATCATACGGTCCACCTGCGACCTCAGTCTCAGCTTCAGCAGATGATGAGAAAACAAATCTTACTTCATCTTCATCTATTGCGTTTTTTGCTTTCGCCCGATCGAGAACCGGAATGATCCTCGTACCGTTATATGTTTTACTCGGAGCTTCAAGCCCTGATGGATCTACCACTGTTGTTTCATCAAGTTCAACCTTTCTCGGAAGCACCTTAACAGTTATCGTACACGGTGTTACCATTGTGTCACCTATCGACCTGTTTGGATCCTCAGCTTCGACATTAACTACAATTCCATCATCATCCGTAACACTTGTCGCAGTCTGAGTAATTCTAATCGAATTATCGCCACCGGGTGCAATGCTGATACCACACTCATTTGCAAGTTTTGTTGCATCCGTTTGGTTTATCTTAAAAGTAACTTTGTCACTAATAACTCCATCATATGAATACTGTCCTGTAATCGAAAAACTTGCTGTATCACCATAAGTCAGTGAAACCACTGCATCTGTCTTCGTTGTATTATCTATTGAAACATTAGCTGTATCTGCTGAACTTAATGAAAGCTTCTTATAATCCCAAACACCCGTTAACGATACACCTTCTACATTCTCAACATCATTTACTTCTCCTTTGATTTTGGCTAGTTTACTGGCAATAGTAAGTGCAATCGCTCCATCTGTAGGCTTGATAACTGTACCAGTTCCGTCAATCAACCATCCGGCAAGATAATATGCACTGTTCTTAGAATAGGCCTTAACATCATCATATCCTTTAAGCGTAACCGTTTCTCCATAAGTCAAACCAGTCTGTTCAAGATCTTGTCCTTCAGGAGCTACAGCTATCTTCGCCTTATCCTCATCATTAAAAACATGATATGTGAGCTTGAGACCACTCTTTGCCTGCCAAGTCGGAGCAACAGATATGGTATCGCTTGAATTACTAATTACAGCGTCAGCTCCGGCTACAAATGTTGACGACCCAAACTTAACACCAGTATAATCATACCCTCTTCTGTAACATCCAAATCCACCTACACCGTTTTGGGAAACCTTCCACGTTGCATCTAATGTCAAACGGTCTGTTGTTTGAGAATTTGGCGCACCACAAAGGGCCTCTGATGTTCCATTAGTGATTGATAAACCTTCATCAGCTGGAACTGTAGAATCTTCAACTTTTACTGTGTACTTTTTTCTTGACACAGTACAATAAACTCCAATTTCGTTAGGGACCGAATCTCCTTCAAATATCACACCGTTTGCCACAGCATTCTGAAGCGCTCCGTCCTTATATAAATAACTTCCGTTTGCAGCAGTATCGAGCTTAAAATAATCTTGGTTCAATTCAAGAAATGCACATGCCTTAGCAAATGCAGTTGCACTTGAGGCATCCTGCAAGGTGATTTTAGTTGTTTTCGGCGTAGACGTGTCATCAATAGTATATTCAAGTTGAGTATTTGTTTTTTGGCCATTAACATACAAATACACAAGCGGCTCCCCCGGATCTCCGGGGGCGTTTATCTCCTCGCCTTCCTCCACATATACGGTCTCGCCGTTCTCGTCCGTCTCGGTGATCACCTTTCTGCCGGACTTGGCTGCATTGACAGCCTCTTGAGCATCCGCGATTGCAGTATCATCGGAATCATCAAGGTCGTCTGTTTGGGCGTTATCCTCATTTTCCTCAGCGTCAAGGCTGATGATATCCTCATCACTTACGACAGTAGGATCTGCTTTAGCTTCATCGGAAATAACCGTCGGATCAACTTCTTCCGTAACTGCTTCCGCCGGTTCGTTATAATCAAGTATGACTGTCGGGTCTTCGGGATCAAGGGTGTACTCTACGGGCGTGGTTTCAGAATTTTCGGCCACAGCTTCGGCTTCC
>ONVB01000172.1 GCA_900321145.1 uncultured Eubacteriales bacterium
CCGCAGTATATAGACGAGGCGGTATACGGCCTCTGTGAGATAAACAGGAAGGACATCCCGGGGGCAAGGCTTATCGCAAATCCCGGCTGCTACACCACCTGTTCGATCCTTTCGCTTTATCCTCTTGTTAAAGAGAGGCTTATCGATGTGGATACCATCGTGATCGATGCGAAGTCAGGTACTTCGGGTGCGGGAAGAGGTGCAAAGGTAAACAACCTCTATTGTGAGGTAAACGAGAGCATAAAGGCTTACGGTGTGACTACCCACAGGCACACTCCGGAGATAGAGGAACAGCTTGGGATTGCTTACGAGGGTAAGCCGCTCACTCTTACATTTACCCCTCATCTTGTGCCGATGAACAGAGGAATACTCGTGACAGCTTACGCTAAGCTTACAAAGAAGGCTGACTGGGATGAGCTGAGGGCAGCTTACGAGAAGTATTACAAGGATGAGTATTTCATCCGTCTCTTGAATAAGGGTGTATGCCCCGAGACAAGATGGGTTGAAGGCAGCAACTTCACGGATATCAATTTTGCTGTAGATGATAGAACCGGCAGAGTAGTGGTTATGGCGGCACTTGATAATCTGGTCAAGGGTGCAGCCGGCCAGGCAGTACAGAATATGAACCTGATAATGGGAATAGATGAGAAGGAGGGCCTTATGATGCCCCCGATGTTCCCGTGATTGTATAGAGAAGAAGCAGGAGGATATATGGAGATTATCGAAGGCGGAGTTACAGCTCCGAAAGGGTTTAAGGCAGCAGGTGTAAGAGCGGGCATTAAGGCCACGAGCACCAAGCAGGATATGGCGATGGTATATACCGAGATACCCGCGGCGGTGGCCGGTACATTTACCAGGAATCTGGTGAAGGCGGCTCCGGTTGTGTACGACATGCGTGTCGTGGAGGATGAGAAGATAGCTCAGGCGGTGGTTGTGAACACGGGCGTAGCAAATGCCTGCACCGGCGATGATGGCTACAAGAATGCTGTAGAGATGGCGGAGCTTACCGCGGAAGCGCTTGATATAAACGAAAAGCAGGTGCTTGTCTGCTCAACGGGGGTTATAGGCTACAAGCTTCCGATGGATATCATAAGGGACGGCATAAAGCAGCTTGCAGGTAAGCTTTCGGGTTCAAATGAGGCGGCTGAGGACGCTGCGATCGCGATACTCACGACCGATACTCACAAGAAGGAGACAGCTTTCAAGTTCGCGGTAGGCGGAAAGACCTGTTACATGGGCGGTATGTGCAAGGGCTCGGGTATGATCCACCCGAATATGGGAACCATGCTCGGCTTCATAACAACCGACTGCGCAGTGGGACAGAGCCTGCTTCAGAAGGCTTTGAGAGAGTGCATAGAAGATACCTTTAATATGGTTTCCGTGGACGGTGATACATCTACGAACGATACGGTGCTTCTTCTTGCAAACGGAATGGCAGAGAATGCGCTTATCACAGAGGAGAATGAGGATTACGAGACCTTCAAGGCCGTGCTTCACGAAATGTGTCTTTATCTGGCAAAGCAGATCGCGGGCGACGGCGAGGGCGCTACCAGACTCTTCATGGCGAAGGTCGAGGGCGCGGCTTCGTTAGAGGATGCAAGAGCGCTTGCAAAGTCGATCATCACCTCTAACCTTGTAAAATGTGCTGTCTACGGCAGGGACGCAAATGTCGGCAGGATCTTATGTGCCATGGGCTACAGCGGTGTTCAGTTCACACCGGAGGAGGCTGATGTGACCATCATAAGTGAGAAGGGTACCATAAAGCTTTGCGAGAACGGAATGTATACCGATTTCAGCGAGGATGAGGCAACCGAGATACTCTCGCCCTCCGAGATAACCGCAGTGGTAACACTCAAGGCCGGGGATTATTCCGCTACGGCTTATGGTTGCGACCTGACTTATGATTATGTTAAAATAAACGCCGATTACCGCAGTTAAAAGCGGTGTCATCCCGAACAACGGATCAAAAAACGATTCTTCGGGCAGAAGCCCTCAGAATGACACGGATAAATGGAGGATATCATGACGAACATAGAATCATTGGAAGTGAATCTCGCCAAGGCGCAGACCCTGATCGAGGCTCTTCCGTATATTCAGAAGTTTAACGGAAAGAAGATAGTGGTCAAG
>ONVB01000006.1 GCA_900321145.1 uncultured Eubacteriales bacterium
ACGGTTCAGAGTGGGTTGAAAAGGAACCTACTACAGCACCGGCATCAGGAATATTTCAGATATTTCCTGTAAAGCCAACAACATAAGAAGGGTAATAAATCGAAAAATCCCGGCCAACCGGCCGGGATTTTTTATGCGGATCTTATGAACGGAATTGTCACGTATCTGTGAACTCTCCCATAATAACTTGTAAGTTGCGCGCAATTTATGATATAATACAGCTTTGGTAAAAGCTGTTTTTTTAATCAGCTGTCAGGGAGGAAACTTATCATGCGTAGAATCAGCAGAAGAATAACCGCATTGTGTCTTGCGTTGGTCATGGCACTTGCTATATGTATAACAGTCGGTGAGCCGGCAGAGGCAGCGACTGCAAAATCGCCTTATAATATGATCAGCTCCGGGGATTATACCGATGGCAAGGGTGTCGGATATGAGTCCTACAGCGCTACATTTAAGGGACTTTATAAGGTGGATGACGGTGACTGGGCTAAGTATGCGGGTTATAACTTCTCAAGCGGAGCCAAGCAGTTTACGGTCCGCTATAAGAAGGACACGGCTTCAAGCGCAGCAACGGTTTGCCTTAAGGTCAGGGTTGACAGTCCGACGGGAAAGATCATAGCTTCGGTAAATCTCTCGGGCAAGACGGGAAGCACTTGGGTTACCAAGGAGGTAAGCTGCAATGAGTATGGTCAGACACTGCTCGGCAAGCACGATATATACCTCACCTTTGTGGTCGGAAAGGGCGTGCAGAAGGACTTGACGGATGTTACCTCGGGCTTGCATGTGGGGAAGTTTTACTTCACCAGGAAGAGCGGAGGTATAGTAGATAAGAATATGAGCGGTACGACTGTTACAAGTACTGCTTTCAGATATTGGATCCAGTATGACCAGCCGGTACATCTTTTAAAATGGAACGCGGTTTCGGGAGTTACGGGATATGAGATGTCGATCAGTACAAAGCCGGACTTTTCTGCTACGGTGCATAAGAAGCAGTTTACCGGTGTTACGCAGTGCAATCTGTACTTAAAGCAGGGAGCTGTCTGGTATGTGCGCATCAGGACATTTAAGAAATCCGGTAATCTGACAGTATACAGTAACTGGAGTCCCACGGTAAAGGTGGTAGGCAAGAAGGGGCATGCGACGAAGAAAACAGGATGAGAAGGTTTACCCTCGGCTTTTGCCGGGGGTTTTATTTAGGGTGAAGCGGGGCAGAGGACAGGATATGATAGAAAAGCTTCTTATTATATATGACAAACTGATATTGATATTTATGCAGCTATTCTCGGGCAGACTCAAAAAAAGTATGAGTGACAGTCAGTATGAGGAGAATACTAAAGCTTGGAAGGGCAAAAGCACGGACGGTGGTGAAGTGGCCTCTTCCGCAGATAATCTTTGTACAAGGGCTATGGATGCAGGCTTCAGATATATCGAGAACCAGCGTGCGCTCGATACCATGCTTTACGGAAAGTCGGGGAAGCTCTCGGATAAGCTGTTCTTTGGAGGAGAGCATATGACGGCTGCGGATAACGCATGTGAGGTGATCGCGGTTTATAATCTGTTTGCAGCTCTTGATATGAAGGAGGGGCATGACCTGCCAGAGCTCATGAAGGTATTCTCCGAAAAGGGTATCTGCTTTAAGGGAAGGTTCGGAACAAGTCCGAAGGCTTTGACGGAGTATCTTAGAGCAGAGGGCTTAAAGGTGGAATCGCTGTCTGCCGGTCGCTTGGAAAAGGAGCATATCGATAAGCTTGAAACAAGATATGATGCATATATATTTATGGCTTACAATGAGGCTCATAAGGTTACATCTATGCTTCATACTATGTGTATAACCAAGGAAACAAGCGGGTTTGTAAGACATAATTCGGGCAACGCAACCCCTTATACATCTTTGAATGAAGCGGTATATGCATATAACGGAGGTAAGTCAAGCCCGCTTTTTGTGCTTGGCGCGAAGAGGCCATAGGGCGGTATTTCGTACTTGATATTTGACAGTAAATAAAGTATACTGTCTTCTGTATGTGCATTATAGAAGAAATTGTTACATATAATAGCAGGGAGGAAGCGACATGTCAGAATCGATGCAAGCATGGATATTTCTTATAGGACTTATAGTCTTTTTTATAGTACTTCTGATAGTTACCTTAGTGGTGCTTTTCGGAGGCGGCAAGGACAGGGAGCCTGAGGTCAAGAAGGCAGAACCTGTAAAGCCGGAGCCCAAGAAGGCAGAACAAAAGCTACCTGAGCAAAAGAAAACCGAGCAGAAGCAGCCTGTGGAGGAAGATCATAAGGATTACAGCTATGACGATGATCAAAGCTATGATCAGGGTCATGATAAAGAATATGATCAAAACTATGATCAGGGCTATGATGATAACTATGATGACTATGATAAGGCTCATGACAGTCACGATGACGCACAGGAAGATGAGTACTACGATGAGTATGAGGATTACTCCGAAGCTCCGGATGATATGAGCGATAAGGAGGATTTACATACAGGGTCAGAGGAAGTACCCGAAACTGAACCGGCTGAAGAGACGGTGATTGAGGAAGAGCCTGTCGAGGAGCATCATTCCAAGAAGAAAAAGAAAGACAAGAATAAGGAAAAGGCTCAGGTACCTTCGGATGACGACATATTCTCGATACCTATGGATGAGGAGTCGATCATCAGCCGCATAGAGGAAAGCGGAGCTGATGCGGAAGAGGAAGAGGAGAAGCCTGAGGACGAAGTTCCGAAGGAAAACTACTGGTATAATAAGGAAGAGGTTGCGGATCGTCCGTCCTACAGGAAGCCCGAGGACTACTATCATTACTTCAGAAGCGCATTTGACAGCCTGGATGATCTTCTTACGGAGATGTACGACTGTGCTTATGTAAAGATCGAGGAGATAAGGTTTATCGCCTACGGTATCGAGCCGAAGACCATTTTCGGAAATGAGGATCTGCTGGCCGATGAGGATGCATTTATCGAGAAGTTCAAGACAAAGAATCCGAGCATGCAGGACGGAGTCAAGATCTACGAGAAGTGGTGCGGATATGTTGACAGGTTCCTAAAGATAATAGAGTTCCATGTATCTGACGAGATGAAAGAGGATATAAAGAAGAAGCTTTGCGAGTACGGAAAGAGTGACGCAAAGACTCTGATCAACGGAAGATAAGAAAGAGAAAAAAAGAGGAAGCGTTTTATAACGCTTCCTTTTCCTTTGATCCGAGACTTCCTATATAAAGTGTGAGCGCTACGGCCGCGATCAGGCTAACCACACCGATCACTATGTTTACAACGGAGGTTCCGCTTAAGGGATACTCTTCATTTATCTTGTAGAATACGGATATGGGTGATGCTGCGACCAGACCGAGTATGCCCCAGTAGGTAGCAAGCGGGAATCGCTTTAAAAGCCAGCTTATAAGCTTGGATATGAGGAAGAGTCCTGCGAGACACCCTATGGCAAACGGCGCAAGCACGAGGCCTCTGTCGATCATGACCTTCATGTCAAAGCTCTTTAATGCCGAGATAAAGTCTCTTACCGCTGTGATTATACCGAAGTAGTAGCCGAAGATCATAAGCATAAGAGATCCGGACACGCCCGGGATGACCATGGCAGCTGCTGCAATCATACCCATGATCATGACCATAACGACAGTGTAGGGATTTGCTTCAAGCAGCATGCCGCTTTCCTTGTCGCCGTTTAAGAAAGGCATGATCAGTGATATGGCAAGAAGAACCACAAATACGGTAAGGTTAACATAATTCGGAGTTCTTACATCAGAGGCTGCGTGAGTTTTAAGATTCTTTAGCAGGGCAGGTATGCCGCCTAAGATAAGACCGGTGAAGATACACGCAGTAATAAACGGTATATTTTCAAGCATATAGGGAATGACGAAGGTGAAACTGACTATTCCGAAGGCCATACCCAGTACTATGGGCAGCAGAGTTTTAAAGCACTCCTTAAACCTTTTAAAAAGATCGGATATGGAACCGACAAGCTTGTCGTATATACCGAAGGATACGGCCATGGTTCCGCCCGACACGCCGGGGATGACATTTGCGATACCTACGAAGATACCTTTGATAAAATCGATTATAAAATTCATGA
>ONVB01000038.1 GCA_900321145.1 uncultured Eubacteriales bacterium
ACCGTTTTACTTCTTGGTCTTTGCTATTACATCCTCTATGCCGCCGCAGTTAAGGAAGTAGCTCTCCGGTATATCGTCATGCTTACCGTCAAGGATCTCCTTGAAGCTTGCAATAGTCTCGGAAAGAGGTACATACTTTCCGTCAAGTCCCGTAAACTGCTCTGCCACGTGGAAGGGCTGTGAAAGGAATCTCTGAATCTTTCTTGCTCTTGCAACGACTATCTTATCATCCTCCGAAAGCTCGTCCATACCGAGGATTGCAATGATATCCTGAAGCTCCTTGTACTTCTGAAGGATCTCCTGAACACCTCTTGCTACCTTGTAGTGGTCTTCACCCACAACTCTCGGGTCAAGGATTCTCGAGCTTGAATCAAGCGGGTCAACCGCAGGATAGATACCAAGCTCAACTATGGAACGTGAAAGCACCGTCTTCGCATCAAGATGTGCAAAGGTTGTAGCAGGCGCCGGGTCAGTCAGGTCATCCGCAGGCACATATACAGCCTGAACCGATGTGATGGAACCGTTCTTGGTCGATGTTATCCTCTCCTGAAGTGCACCCATCTCGGTCTGAAGGGTTGGCTGGTAACCAACCGCCGAAGGCACACGTCCGAGCAGAGCTGAAACCTCCGAACCTGCCTGTGTGAATCTGAATATATTATCTATGAAAAGGAGCACGTCCTTTCCGACCTTGTCTCTGAAGTACTCCGCCATGGTAAGACCCGTAAGTCCCACACGCATTCTCGCTCCGGGCGGCTCGTTCATCTGACCGAATACCATGGTAGTCTTCTCTATAACTCCGGACTCGATCATCTCGTAGTAGAGGTCATTTCCCTCTCTGGTACGCTCACCGACACCGGTGAACACGGAATAACCGCCGTGCTCCGTAGCGATGTTCGTGATAAGCTCCTGTATAAGCACCGTCTTGCCGACTCCCGCACCGCCGAAGAGTCCGACCTTACCGCCCTTCTGATACGGGCAGAGCAGGTCTACGACCTTGATACCGGTCTCAAGTATCTCCGTATCGGTCGACTGCTCGGAGAACTCCGGAGCCTTCCTGTGTATCGGGAGATATGTCTCTACCTTAGGTGCCGGCTTCTCATCTATCGGCTGGCCGAGCACATTGAACATACGTCCAAGTGTCTCCTCACCTACCGGAACAGTTATGGGGCCGCCTGTGTTGACCGCCTCCATGCCTCTCACCAGACCGTCCGTCGGGCCCATGGCTATACATCTTACCGTATCGTCTCCCAAATGCTGGGAAACCTCAGCGGTAAGAGTACCACCGTCCTTCGTCGCGATCGTTATGGCATCGTAAATCTCCGGAAGCGCCCCGTCAGGGAACTTCGCATCGATGACCGCACCGACGATCTGCGTGATCTTTCCTGATTTTATATCTGACATTTCATTCTCCTTGTATAATGTAAAATACGCAATTCAGCCGCTTGCTTCTTGCTTTTACTCAGCCCACTGCATCTGCACCTGCGATGATCTCCGTGAGCTCCTGCGTGATCGCGCCCTGTCTTGCGCGGTTGTACGAAAGCTCTAAGCTCGCGATCATCTCTTCGGCGTTGTTGGTAGCGTTGTCCATGGCCTGCATACGCGCACCGTTTTCACTTGCCACCGACTCAAGAAATGCACCGAAAATAATGTTGCTCATATACTTCGGGATCACCTTGTCAAGCACCTCTTCCTCGCTCGGCTCAAAGTTCATCAGAAGCTTGTCATCCTTTACATTTGCAGTATCAAAATCGTCCCTGCTTATGGGGAGCAGCTTAATGAGCTTCGCCTCCTGCGTCACGGTATTCTTGAAGTTGGTGTAAGCAAGATATATCTCGCCCACCTCCCCCTTCTCAAACTGCGTAAGGAGCTGTTTCGTGAGCTCCATAGCGTCCGCAAAGAGCGGTGCGTTGATCACCTCGGATGCATCACTGTGGATATTGTAGCCTTTTCTTTTCAGACCTTCGATACCCTTCTTACCTACCGCATAGACCACTGTGTTGTCCGGCTTTAAGTCCGACGCAAGTATGGTCTTGACTACATTGCTGTTGTAGCCTCCTGCGAGTCCTCTGTTCGAGGTGATGGCTATGACAGCCTTCTTCTCGGATTCACCCTCCTTAAGGAAACGATGATCCAGATTCTCGCTTCTGGCAAGTATTGAGCATATGGTATCATAGAGCATATTGAAGTAAGGCTTGTTGGCTTCGGCACGCTGCCTGGACTTCTGAAGCTTTACGGTAGCGACAAGCTTCATGGCCTTCGTTATCTGCTGCGTGCTCTGGACGCTTGTTTTGCGCCTCTTTATATCTCTCATAGATGCCATCTAAGTCACCTCATTAAAAGTTCGTTTTGAACTCTTCGATCGCCTTTGCAAGCTTGGCGTCAAGCTCATCGGTGATCTTCTTCTCTGTCCTTATGGTCTCAAATATCTCGGGATACTTGGTATCTATAAACTCAAATAATTCTCTCTCAAACTCAGCTATACGGTCTACCGCTATATCGATCAAGTACTTCTTGGTGGCCGCATATATTATGACTACCTGCTTTTCTACGGGCATCGGCGCATACTGAGGCTGCTTTAAGATCTCTCTGATCCTCTCGCCCTGCGCTAACTTCTCCTTGGTGTCGGCATCAAGCTCCGAACCGAACTGAGAGAAGGCAGCAAGCTCTCTGAACTGAGCAAGCTCCACACGGATAGGAGCCGCAAGCTTCTTCATGGCACCTATCTGAGCGGCACCACCCACTCGTGACACCGAAAGGCCCGCATTGATAGCCGGTCTGAAGCCCGAGTTAAATGCCTCTGTCTCAAGATATATCTGACCGTCCGTAATGGATATAACGTTGGTCGGAATATATGCAGACACGTCGCCTGCCTGTGTCTCTATGATCGGAAGCGCGGTAAGAGATCCGCCTCCTAAGCTGTCGTTTAATTTTGCCGCACGTTCAAGCAGTCTTGAGTGAAGGTAGAATACATCTCCGGGGTAAGCCTCACGCCCCGGCGGTCTTCTAAGCAGCAATGACAGCGTACGGTATGCCGTAGCATGCTTGGATAAGTCATCGTAGATAACAAGCACATCCTTGCCTGCCTCCATCCATTCCTCTCCTATCGCACAGCCCGCATACGGTGCTATGTACTGCAGCGGAGCAAGCTCGCTGGCGGTCGATGCAACCACGGTGGTATACGACATGGCGTCGTACTCATTCAATGTCTTCACGATATTGGCAACCGTAGATGCCTTCTGACCGATGGCTACATAGATGCAGTAAACACCCTGTCCCTTCTGGTTGATGATGGTATCTATGGCAAGAGCGGTCTTACCCGTCTGCCTGTCGCCGATTATAAGCTCTCTTTGTCCTCTTCCGATGGGCACCATGGCATCGATAGCCTTGATACCTGTCTGAAGCGGAGTATCAACCGACTTACGGGATATAACGCCCGAAGCCACTCTCTCTATCTGTCTGGTCTTTGTGGTCTCTATAGGTCCTTTGCCGTCTATAGGCTGGCCGAGCGCATTTACAACACGACCGAGCATAGCGTCGCCTACGGGAACCTCAACCACACGACCGGTAGTCTTAACCGTATCGCCCTCATTTATATTCCTGCTGTCGCCAAGAAGAACCGCACCTACATTGTCCTCCTCGAGGTTTAAGACCATGCCGTATACCTCGCCCGGGAACAGCAGCAATTCGCCCTGCATGGCGTTTAAGAGGCCATGAACCCTGACGATACCGTCAGCTACCTGAATGACCGTACCGACATCCGAGGTCTCAAGCTGACTTTTGTAATTCCTGATCTGCTCTTTGATGACCGAGCTGATCTCTTCCGGTTTCAAATTCATGGACTTTAAGCACCCTCTTTCCGTAATTAATTTTTCCTGAGCTCGTAGGACATATTTGCAAGCCTTGTCTTAATGCTGCTGTCCACGACTCTGTCGTCTATCCTGATGACGAGACCTCCTATAAGCGAAGGATCCACCCTGTATGCGGCATCCACACTCTTATAGCTTGTGGTCTCTATAAGCTTCATCTCTATGGCTGCTTTCTGTCCCGATGTGAGCGGAACCGCACTCGTCACAAGCGCAAGGCCTATGTTCTTGTGCTTCTTCACCCTCCTCAGGAAGTATGTAAATACATTTATGATCTCGCCGCCATGCTCCTTTTCCGTGAGAAGTATCATCATGCCCGTCAGGTCATCGGATATCCTTCCCTTGAAGCTCGCCTCCACAACCGACTTCTTCTTGTCCATGTCGATATGCGGATGTGTAAGGAGCTTTATAAGATCCTCGTTATCGTTCAATATCGGGATCAATGATGAGACCTCGTCGAAAAGCTCATCTATCTTTCCTTCTTCCTTCGCCAACTCGAAGAGCGCCTCACCGTAGGTTGTATCTACTTGTTTAGCCATGTATCCTCACCTATCTCCTTTAAGGTCTGGTCAATGAGTTCGTTCTGCTTGGCATCGGTCATCTCGCCCGCAACCATCTTTCCTGCCATAACGGTAGCCACGGAAATGATCTCCTGCTTAACCTCATCCTTGACTCTGCTCTTCTCAAGCTCGGCTTCCTTGTTGGCTCCGGTTATTATGCGATGAGCTTCTTCCTTAGCTTCATTGACGATCCTCTCTTCATTCTTAACAGCCTTTCTTCTCGCTTCGTTAAGGATGTCGGAAGCCTCATCATCCGCCTTCTTAAGCTTCGCATCATACTCTTCTTTAAGCCTTGCAGCCTCTTCCTTGTCTGCGGCTGCACTGTTTATATCCTGCTCTATCTTGTTCTGCCTGTCAGTAAGTACTTTTCTCACCGGATTGATGAGAATGTATGAAAGGAAGATGAAAAGCAGGAATACAGCAACGCCCTGAACACATACATCAAACAGCAGCTGCGCGTCCAGACCGAAGATCCTTCCGGTATCTTCCACTGTCTGTTCCGCCGTAAGCAGCATACCGTTCACGAATAATGCTAATCCGGTTCCTGCCACCTTTGCACCTCCTGATTATTATACTCCCTTGAACGGCTTAACGAACATAAGAAGCAATGCTACGACAAGTCCGTAAAGACCGGTTGTCTCGGCAACCGCCTGTCCGAGCAACATAGTTGACATGATATCACCCTTTGCGCCCGGGTTCCTTCCTACTGCCGAAGCACCGTAGCCCGCTGCTATTCCCTGTCCTATACCGGGGCCGATACCTGCGATAACCGCAAGGCCCGCACCGATTGCAGAACATGCACTTATAAGTCCCTGATTTGTAATCTGATCCATTTTCTTTCCTCCATTTTGTATTTTCTGGTATTTTTTAATGCTGTGTACTACGTGTCATTCTTAGCAACGCTAAAAATCTTTATCTACGCCTCCTCGCTTCTCTTGTCCGCAACAAATGTCATGGTCAGCATACAGAATACATATGCCTGTATCGCACCCGAGAAGAGGTCGAAGTATACGTGCAGTGCGGACGGAATACCGATCTTTGCGAATATCGGGAGCATTCCGTAGTAGAGAGCCATCATAACGGTTCCTGCGAGCACATTTCCGAAGAGACGCAATGAGAGCGATACGGGGATCGCGAGCTCACTGATCACATTGATCGGGAAAAACAGGAATATAGGCTCAAACATACCCTTAAGGTAATTCAGCTTCATATATCGTATCGCCGCATACTGTATCATACAGAATGATATAAGTCCGATACAGAGTGTGGTGCCGTAATCAGCTGTGGGCGGTCTCAGCATAAAGAGACCGGAAATGTTCGAGAAGAATACGAAGGTAAACAATGCACCTATATAGTTGATGTAATTCTTCCCGGCCTTGCCCATGCTTCCTTTTACAAAAGAGAGCAGGGTGCTTATAGCAATCTCCACTGCCGCCGAGAATTTGGTCGGCTTATCCTTGTGCTTCAGCACGCTGTTTCTCGCCGCTACGGCGAGGATCATGATCGTACATAATACGATCAGCGTGCACACATGGGTGGTGGTGATGTGCACTGTTGTGCCAAAGAAGTTGATCGGTGCCAGCTCATGTATATAAAAATCAGGTGTGCTCTCCTCAGCGCAGGCAACCGTTGCGACTCCTATGGCGAAGCCACTCGTCATATATTATCCTCCTTTATGATTATTGTATTTCTATTTTCTAAACGGGCTTAAATACTGACGCTCGCTCAGTTCATTTTCATCCTCCTCGTCGTCCTCATCCGGAACGAAGGTAAGGTCGGGAGGTGTATAGGTCCTGGTGATCTTCTTCGAGATAAAGGGATGCAGATACGCTCCGATCTTCGTGGAGAGTATGCCGACCGCAGCGCCCACAAAGGGCGGCCATCCGCCCAGGATATAAGCGACCGCCATCACCGCAAGCCGCGACAGAAGCCGCGCTATGGAGTGAAGCGTCATAAAACCCTTGGCATGCTTCTCGGTCATATCCAGCGCCGCGTCAAGGTCATCGTAAAGCCACCACACGCAGAGTGCGGCCACTCCAACGCCCGCAACAAGTCCCAGCAGGAAAGAAATATACGGCCTCATGGTAAATATTCCGAGCACCGCGAAGAACGCGAAACTAAATCCTATTCCCATGTATAGCTCAAGTAATACCTGCCTGCTTTTATCCTTCATAAACCTATATACCTTTTGATAAGTATGTATGCGGCACGAAAGCCCGAAACAACACCTAAGATTATAAACCAGACCATGAGATCGATTTTAAAAATCTTATTGATAAGCCACGCTATTCCGATACACATGAACACGGCCGTCAGCATAGTCAGGCCTATCTGAAGCAGCAGAACCAGCATCTTTCCAACCTGATTGCGATCATTGTTCATGAAAATCCCGTCTCCCATACACAATAATATTAGTATATTTTACAGCAAACCGTACTTTTTATCAACTAAAATATTATCTCTCTTATCACCCGTCCGGCTCTGTGGTTACCGATCAGTGATCGGCTGCTGTGTGATGGTCAGTCACTGCATCATAACGCTCTGCACATAAAACGATCCCCGGCCGGATAACCCGACCGGGGATGATCTCCTACTCTATGTAATCTCTGTATTTCCCGCTTCTTCTCGGGTTCATAAGCTTGCGCATTGCCTTGGACTCTATCTGTCGTATACGCTCGCGGGTCACCTTAAATAAATTGCCGACCTCTTCGAGTGTCTTCACTCTTCCGTCGTCTAAGCCGTACCTCATGATGATTATCTGCTTCTCCTTATCCGTGAGCGTTTCGTCGAGCAGCTCGCGTACAGCCCGCTTCATCTCGGAATTTGTCACCGAAGTCTCGGGAGAGCTTATCCTGTCATCCACCACGAAGTCGCCGAGCACACTGTCCTCCTCCTCACCTATTGGAGTCTCTAAGCTTGTCGGCTCCCTTGATACCTTGATCAGCTCTACTACCTTGTCACAGTCTGCGTTCATCTTGTCCGCAAGCTCCTGAACTGTCGGCTCGCGAAGCAGCTCCTGCGTGAGTTCTCTCCTCGCACGGTTTAGCTTGTTCACCTTCTCGTTCATATGTACCGGTATCCTTATGGTCCTTCCGTAGTCGGCAAGGGATCTTGTAACCGCCTGACGTATCCACCAGGTTGCATAAGTCGAGAACTTATATCCCTTCCTGTAATCAAACTTCCGCACCGCCCTGATAAGGCCGAGATTGCCCTCCTGTATGAGATCAAGCAGCTGCATGCCGCGCCCCGAGTATCTCTTCGCTATACTGACCACCAGCTTAAGGTTGGACCGGATAAGCTTTGCCTGGGCCTGCTCATCCCCCTCCTCGATCCTCATGGCAAGCTCCACCTCCTGCGCCTGCGTGAGCACCTTCATCCCGCCTATCTCCTTTAAGTACATATGTACCGAATCCTGTATCAGACCCACCCCGGCAGATACATCACCGTCCGACTTCGGATCATCCTCATCATCCTCAAGGTCCTCAATATATGGATCTTCCCGGCCATCTGTTTCTCCCTCGGAAAAGTCTCCGTCTTCCGCATATATCTCTCCCTCCGTAAAGTCGGGATCCTCTTCCTCATCTATGCTTAGGATATCCACCTCATTTGCCTCTAAGACATCAAATATCCTCTGCATATACTCCGTATCAAGATCGATCCCCGCTTCCGCAAAATAGCTTATGACCTCCTCATCCTCGAGCACATTGCCCGACTTCTTCGCAAGCCCAACAAGAGCTGTGAGCTTCTCTTCAAATAACTCATTTGTTTTAACTGACATAATATCTCCTCCCCCTTTTAAGATCCTTCGCTTAAATGTATTGACACGACTCATGCTTAGCTCTGCAAAAGTTCGACTGACTAAATCAAAGATTTCGAGTCTCACTTACGTTGCGTCCTGTCGTCAGAGCGCATACAAGACGACTTCGTCGTGGTTTTATGGCTCTCAGATATATAATCGCGACCTTTCCGGGAAATATTGTGTCGAAATAATATTTTTTAATTACGTGGGAAATATGCATTCACACCACAAAAAAACAGGCGCCGTTACGCGCCCGCTTTCTTACTTGAAGATTGCTCTTTTCCTCCTATAATTAATCGGTTTAAGATATGACGCCGCTACTTTCCGTAACGTCCAATGTCCACATTCAGCCGGCCCTTCCTGGTTTCACCGGCAACATCATAGAATACAAACTTTCCGTATCCGCGCACAGACACGATATCGCCCTGGGCAGGCTTCCGGTCCGGGCTTGTGCATTCCCTCCCCCCTATCGACACATGGCCCGCGCCAAAGAGGTTCTTTGCTTTTTCTCGCGAAAGCCCGAACACTCTGGCGACTATGCTGTCAAGGCGAAGTGCCGGTACATTTAGGCTCTGCCTGCTTATGTCCGGAAGTGCCTCGTCCGGGATAGCGTCTATGACCGCGCTGACAACCGTCGTATGCCTCACCCGTGTCACGCTCTCTGCCATAAATCCCGCCAGCCTGTCCGTCACATAAGCGTATGCCATATTCTCATGCACGAGTATATCTCCCACTGCGCTTCTTTCTATGCCGAGATTCATGAGCGCACCGAGGAAATCCCTGTGGTTGAGCTGTTCGGCAAACTTTGGCGCCTTCGGAGCGATCCTTAATACCCTTATCGGAAAGCTCTCCTCGTAGCCTATATCCCTCGGATCTCCGAACCTGAGCATAACTCTCTCGCAGTCCTCGCGGCCGCCGTCCGCCTTTATGCATCCCGTTCCTCCGCCCGCCGCACGCACAGCCTCCTCATACGCTGTCTGAGCATCAGCCGGCGCCAGAAAATCCGTAAATATATAGTAGTTCCCGCTTACCGCTCTCTCAACAAGTTCACGTATTCTCTTCCTCAACTCTGCTTCTTCTGACTTATCCATACCCGCTACCCTAAAAAACTCCCGCAGTTGCAGCTACGGGAGTCTTTGTTTTTCCTTGCTGAAACCCGGGTTTAATGATATTATCTTAGTTGATACTCGACACCAGAAGTCCGATGACCATGGCAGCTACGATAACTATACATATAAAACCCGCTACCTTTCTCTGTGTCTTCTTGTTGCTGAAGTTGATCATTGTTTTAATTCCTTTCTATAGATATATAATATTCAACGAGGTACCTGTTATGCATATCAGTATCGGCCTTATCTCAGCCGGAATCATCTCCTCTGTGATATGGCTCATCCACCGCGCAAATTCAATATCAAACCACCGCATCAGGCAAAACCGCGAGGATTTTCTCGAGGCCGAAGCAAGGGCAAATGCAACACGCCGCGCCGACATATCCGGCCTTCCATATCTTCAGATAGAAGAAGCCCTGCTGTCGCTTCCGTTAGACAAAGCCGAAGCGGCAGGTGCCGCACGGGAGGTTCGGCTGCTCAGGGAGCTGCCGGGCAGGCGCATCCTGAACCTTTCCATGTATACCAACACGGAACTAAAGAGCATGTACGGTCCTGCAAATCTCGAAGAGCTTTCCGCTGCCGACGACCGCTTCACCGAGCTGATACGCTATCTTAATTCCATCGGGAAGAAGCTTGCCGAAGCAGGTGACACAGCATCGGCCGTGGCAGTCCTTGAGTACGCCGTTTCTATAGGATCGGACATATCCGAGACATTTACCATGCTCGGAGAAATGTACGCTTCCGCGTCCGACACCGACGCACTCGACAGGCTTTTATCCAAGGCTGAGGGCATAAGCTCCATCTCGAAGGATGTTACATTAACGAAGCTTAATTCTATCAAATCCACCTTATCATAGCAAGCAAAATCATAAAACAGCTCATTCGGGCAGGGAAGATCGGATCTCACCTGCCCGATTTTTTTATTACGCGCAGCCTGCCAGGTGATCGATAAACTGCTGCGCAGTCCTTCCGGATATTCCGCCGTGAGAGAGCTCCCAGGCGTTGGCCTGCTGCACTATCTCCTCGTCGGAAAGCTTTATCTCCGGATAACGCTTCTTTAACTCCGTCACTATCAGGTTGAATTCCTTCTTGGACGGGCGCGAATAGCTTATCGTGACTCCGAAGCGGTTCGCCAAAGAAAGCTTCTCCTGCATGGTATCCGACTGATGCATGCCGTTCTCCATCTTTACATCCGAGCGGTCATCCCATGATTCCCTTATCAGATGCCTGCGGTTCGAGGTCGCATAGATAAGCACATTCTCCGGACGATGCTCGAGCCCTCCCTCTATCACGGCCTTTAAGTACTTGTAGTCAGTCTCAAAATCCTCGAAGGAAAGATCGTCCATATATATGATAAACCTGTAATTCCTGTTCTTGATCTCGCTTATGACCAGGGGAAGCAGCTTCATCTGATGCTTATATATCTCGATCATCCTGAGTCCCCTGTCGTAGTACTCGTTGATAAGTGCCTTTATCGAGGTCGACTTGCCCGTACCGCTGTCGCCGAAGAGCAGACAGTTGTTGGCTCTCCTGCCTGCCACAAAGGCCTCCGTGTTCTCCATCAGCTTCTTCTTCTGTATCTCATATCCGACAAGATCGGTAAGCCTGACCGGATCGGTGTTCGTAATGGCGGTAAAGCTTATGACGTCCGTGCCACCGTAGGCTATGGAAAGCTCACTCCCCATCTGATTGCCGCCGGCTGTACCGCCGCCCTGAACTGTACCCGCCTCCGACACGCGGAAAGCCTTGTTTAATCCGAAGAGTCCGACTCCGTAATCCCTGTAAAAGTCTGTCATCAGCCCGAAGAACTCATCGCTGTCTACCGCTTTAGACAGTTTGTCGCTTAAAGCCCTCACCTTATCCGATACATTTTTGTTATATATCTGTTCCCTCTTCGGGATGGACTTATAGTCGGTTATCACCGAAAAGCAGTCTATAGAAAGTCCCTGCTCCAATGCAGTAAAATCATAGTGAAAAAGCTTCATGAATATCTCATAATCGTGCTTTGCGAAGCCGTTCACGGTTCCGTCACCCGCACCAACCTTCTCGCAGGTCAGGGTAAATGAATTCTCATGCGTTACCAGCACATAGGTCAGGTAATCCTGCCACAGATTGCGGTCGAAACCAAAGCTCGTGGAGATATCAAGTATCCTCTTGATCTCCGTGTAACACCTTGAGACAAGCGCCGGCTTTTCTTCCCTTTCAAGCTCAAAATCCTCTATTATATCTCCGACCTTCGTGAGTATGCTGTCACGATTTAAGTCTCTGTACAGTACCAGTCTTGCTATATCTTTATACATCATTTCCTCCAATAATATGATCGCTTCGATCAAACGCTCCGACTCGTAATCCGAGTTGTCTTTTTCAAGATCCTTCCTGTAGCTTCGTAAGCCCGAAGAATCTTTTTTCAGTAGTATCCGCCGTACCTTGAAAGCAGCTCCTCCGTGTACTTCCCGTCGGGGCCGTAGCAGCAAAGTGTCGGCTCGCAGTTTAGATACGGCTTTCCGTACTTTACCGCTTCGAGCAGGACCATGTTCGGTTCCTCTCCCGCGTGTGGCTCCACCAGGCACATCCTTTTTGGCTCAAGCCGCGCTTTAAAAAGCTCCGTGATAAGCTCCGATAGCCTGAACGGCTTATATACAACTGCAAATGTACCGCCGGGCTTTAAGAGATATGCTGCTGCCTCGACCAGCTTCCCGAGCGTCATATACACCTCGTGCCGCGAGATCATCTTAGACGAAGCCTCGTTCACCAGCCCGTGACCGCCCTTTATATACGGCGGATTCGCCGTGACCGCATCGAAGCTTCCACGCTTGAAGCCTGTTTTTTCACCGCCGGCCTCATCCGAAGCTTTAATACCCACGTCGCACAGGTCGCCACATACCATGCTTATATGATCCTCAAGGCCGTTCATCCTGACAGATCTCCCAGCCATATCCGCGATCTCCTCCTGTATCTCAAGTCCGGTAAAGTGTGCGCCCTTTCCTCTCCCGTGCATCAGCAAAGGTATGACTCCCGTTCCGGTGCACAGGTCCATCACCCTTCCTCCGGGTGCCCCGGTTGCGAAATCCGCAAGCAAAACCGCATCCATACCGAACTTGAAACCCTTTTCTTTCTGTATGATATAGTATCCCCTGCACTGCAGATCATCCACACATTCTCCGTCCTTCATCAGTCCCTGCGACTTTAATGCTTCCGCATCGGGAACAGTCCTCTCTTCACTTGATATATTTTGAGCCCTGAGCATCGCTGCGTCAGGGCCCTTGGAATCGTTATTATTCATCATCTAATTTCGAGCGTCCGCCCTTGTCCTCTAAAGCCTCAAGCTCCTTTAGCTCCGCTTCGCTCACCTTGTCCTCGCGACGCTTGCGTCTGGGCTTGAACCTCAATTCATCCACCTTGTACTCTATGATCTCCTTGTCATCATCCTCGCGGGTAACAAGGAGCTTGACGGTCTGGCGAAGTACATTTACGGAGTAAACCTCACCCTTAGTGCCAGACACCGTCTTCACCACATCTCCCACATTCGGAAGCTTGGAGTTAAGGTACTCATAAGTATCCTGCTCATGCTTTAGGCAGCACATCAGTCTTCCGCACACACCGCTTATCTTGGTCGGGTTGAGTGAAAGGTTCTGATCCTTGGCCATCTTGATAGACACCGGCTCAAACTCAGCAAGGTGCTTGTTGCAGCAGAGCTCCCTGCCGCACATTCCTATGCCGCCTACTATCTTGGTCTCATCCCTCACGCCTATCTGCCTGAGCTCTATCCTTGTTCTGAACACTGCCGCAAGATCCTTCACCAGGTTTCTGAAATCGATCCTGTTGTCTGCCGTGAAGTAGAAAAGAACCTTGTTTCTGTCAAATGTATACTCGGCATCTATAAGCTTCATCGGAAGCTTGTGCTCGGCTATCTTGATCTGACATATGCCAAATGCTTCCTTGCTCTTCTCTATATTCTCATCATGTCTTGCGGCATCCTCATCGTTCGCCATCCTTATTATGGACTTGATCGACGATCCGAACTTGGTCTCATCTATCTCACGTCTGCCGAAAACCACCTTTCCGTATTCCACGCCCCGCGCAGTCTCCACGATCACATGCTGCCCTGCTTCAACCACGTAATTAAGCGGGCTGAAACAGTATATCTTTCCGTTCGGTCTGAAACGGACTCCTATAACTTCCTTCATCTATCTTTTACTCCAATCAAATACTTCTATTGTTTTATACTTCCTTTAACCTGTAAAGCAAAAGCTCCATCGTCACATCAAAGCCGGCGTTGGCCCTGATCCTTTTCTTCGCTGTGCTTATGGCATCTATCTTCTCCTCTACCGCCGCAAAGCTGAGTATCTCCGCCTGCTTCTTAAGCACCGCATATTCATCCCGAAAGAGAAGCTTGTCCAGCTTTCCGGTAACCTTGAGCATGAGAATATCCCGGTACCACATCATCATCAGATCCATGTAATCATCCAGCGAAAGCTTAAAATGCTCAATATGTTCAACTGCCGACTTAAGGTCCTCAAGGTCCATGGTGTAAATTGATTTCATAACACTCACCACAGATTCTACCACCTGAGCGTATTCATCATTCTTCGCAAGCTTTATGGCCTTGCCCAGATTTCCCTGTGCAAAATCTATGCAAAAGTGCGCCTTGTCCTCGGTCAGCCCTAAGTTCTTCTGCAGATATTCAAGCATATCCAGATCCTTCACGGGCTTGGTGGAAAGCAGCACGCACCTTGAAAGCACCGTTGCGAGGATCTTGTCTAAGTTGGAAGCAAGGAGGATGACCACACCGTATGCCGGCGGCTCCTCTATAGTCTTAAGCAAAGCATTTTGCGCCGGTGCTGTCATCAGATCCGCATCCGGAACTATATATATCTTATACTTGCCCTTGTACGGCTTTATTACCATGCTGTCAAGGAGCTGTTCTCTGATCTCATCGACCGAGATCATATCGTCACTTTCATGAGTTACGGTAATTATATCCGGGTGATTTCCCGATACTGCCTGTTTGCAGGACTGACACTCACCGCACGGGTTTATGCCACCCGCCTCGCAGTTTAAGGTCTGGGCAAATGTACGGGCAAGCATCTTCTTGCCGCTGTCCTTCTCACCGTGTATCAGATACGCATGAGAAACCTTGCCCAGCTCTATACTCGACTTCATATGCCTTATGATGTCTTCATGTCCGACTATGTCTTTGAAATTCATACGTATCACCACCCCTCGTAAATATATAACGCATGATTACTCTGTATTTTTTGCTGTTTCGCTGCCTCTCGATTATCATCCCAAGCGGATACCGCATGCGGTGGATTCCTCAGGATATCCCGTGACAGTATCATATCATTTTACCACAACTACGTGGATATGTCTATAAGCATCCCCCGTATGTCATCTATCTTGCCGAGTATCGCCAGATGGTCCTTCTCATCCTTCATCAGCTCTTCGGCGAGCGAATCCAGTGTGTCATCCACCTTTCGTATGATGCCGTACACCCTGTGGCGTCCCCTTCTGTCGAGGAAGTTCTCACGCGAGAACTCGTGCGAGTTGGCAGCGATCTCGTTCATAAACTCCTTGACCGCGGAGCGATACTTCTTCATATCCTTTATGTCCATGTGCTTGGCGATCTTCGCACCCTGCTCCTCGATCTCCTTCATGAGTCCGGTGAGCTTCTCCTTGAGCTCGCCCTTGTCCAGGCTCTTGATCAGAGTAAACTTGAAGTCCTCGTCACCCGACACATTATCATTCTTCGGCGCCTCAACCTGAGTGAGCTGCTGAAGCTGGTTTATCTTAAGATCCATAGGACCATCCTTTCTACTTAAGCCCGTCCACGAAACCTCTTATCATTTCCTGTATCTCCTCCACGGGAAGTGAAGCGTCTATAGTCTTTATGCGCTCAGGCTCGAGCTTCGCCAGTTCGCGGTAGCCCTCAGCTACCAGCCTGTGAAAGCTGTCAGGCTCCGACTCCATGCGATCGAGCTCTGCCTGCTTTGTCTTCCTTCTCAATCCCTCTTCGGCGGACAGATCCAAATGTATCGTCAGCTCCGGTCTTATCCCGTCCAGCGCAAACTCATTCAGGGTATATATCTCTTCGACGCCGAGCCCTCTCGCCATGCCCTGATAGACCGCGGATGAATCCACAAACCTGTCACACAGCACCGCCTTACCGTCGTTTAACGCAGGCTTTATGACCTCCGCCACCAGCTGTGCCCTTGCGGCCGCGTAAAGAAGCGCTTCCGCCGTATAACTCATACCTGCATTGGCCCTGTCCAAAAGTATGCCCCTTATCTCCTCGCTCACCTTGGTACCGCCCGGTTCACGCGTCAGCACACACTCTGTTCCCTTTGCCTCCAAGTATTCCGAAAGCAGCTTTATCTGGGTTGTCTTGCCGGAACCGTCCGGTCCCTCAAAGCTTATGAAAAGTCCCTTGCTCATATCTTTTGTCTGTCCTTTGTATATTTTTATCGACATCAATCCGCCTGAGCTTTACCGCGCCCTACTCAAGCACCACCGCACCTATCACATTTATGTCGTACTCGCGCGCGCAGTTAAGCTCTCTCTCTATCTCACCTATAAGGCTCTTTCGAAGCTGTTCGAGGATAACTACTCCGTCTGCCTTCGCACAGGTTTTAAGCGCTGCCTTGTCGTAAGCTATGTCATCCACAACCTCGGCGGATATGCCTTCGGCTTTGAGACCGCTTACTAAACTATTCGTAACCTTCTCGTCGATTTTGTCGTACAGCGAGCCGGTTATCGCCACATTTTTCACTTCGTTCTTCTCCGCATAAAGGCTTATGGCCGATACAGCCGAAGCTATCTGCTTCTCGAAGTCAAGCTTTCTCCTGTTGCTGCTTATCGGTCTTGCAAACAGTCTGTCGACAAAGCCTAAGAGCTTCCTCTTCCTCGGTGCCTCAACCACCTCAAATACCCTGAGCTTTGCGCACTCGCTTATGTCCTCCGCCATGTGAAGCTTCATGCTAATGATATAAAGACATGCGAAAATAAATGCTCCGACAAATGCCCCGGCCGCAAAACCGATCACCATAAGCTTCTTCTTGAAGTAAACCTTGGTGTCCGAGCTCTTTATCACGAGCTTCTCGCCGAGCTTTATCTCACCATCGGCCACATATCTCGCATAAGTCATATAATCCGTGGAAATATTCTTCTTTATGTTCGTAAGCCAGTTCTCCACGTTGTAAAGCTGGTTTGATACATTATACTTATCGGAGAGCACCGCCTGTGCCTTGCTCCTTATCTCGCCGCTGCTCACAAGGATCAATTTGTGCGGACGTACAAACTGGAGTCGTTCCGAACGCTTCTCTACGGCATTTCGTATACGGCCTATTACCTCCGGTGCATTTGCGCTCTCACCACAGGCCAGCTGGATCGAGAATACATGCCCCTTAGTGGTTGTGACCACGAACTGCCTGAAAAGCATCTCCGACATACCGCTCTCGCTTATTTCAAGTATATCCCTTAAAAATGTATCGTCATTCGCCAGGCTTATATAAACCTGTGTAAGGTCATCCGCTGTCTCCGTTATGGCCCTGGCGATATCACCGTAGTAAAGCTCCGGATGTGCCTCGCTTCCCTTTAAGCTATCATCCTCCTCGATATAATACTGAACATATATATTTCTCATGTTCGTAAAGTCGAGGTTGGATTCGCTCATCTCATCATATATCGCTATCTGGCTCTTGAGCATGTCATGCTCGGAATAAAGCTGCGCGGCCGTTGCCACATCCACCATGGAGGTCTCATCCACGGTAATGGTCTTTGCCCCGGTCTTTGCCGCCTTCTTGTCGCTCATATACTTGTAGGTCGGCATCACCGCGGCCACGATCAGGCCGAACAAAATGATCCATCTCCACTTGAGCAGAACCGTAAAAAACAGATTCTTTAAGTTCATCTCACGGTCATCAAACATATATAACCTCCCTTATGATCCTTCCTGTATTCTAATTCAACCACACAACTCATACCCCGCCGTGTCAATGGTTTTTGCTTTAGCCCGAAGAATCCTTATCAATACACTATTTTACCTCTTAAAAGACTTTTAGTCAATTTCAAGCGGATACTGTCCCCGTTACCGAAAAGTACTGTCTGCTGCGCCCGCTTATAAGCCTCTTCGCCCACTGTGTCCCTATCTCCTGTACATCCTCGGCGGTAAGCTCTCTCACCACTTTTGTGCTGAAACCAAGCTCCTTTAAGGCAGCTGCATGCTCATTCTCAAAGAAGCCCGTCGAGAGCTCGGGCAGACCGCGCTTCTCTATCTCCGCACCCTCATATATGCTCTGATATGTGGTTATGATCGTGAAAGCTGCCCCCGGCTTTGCCACGGACCTTATCTGAAGCATGGATTCCGGTATGGGCTTTACGACACTCTCAAGCAGTGAACCCCACGGAAAATAAACAGTTACGCTGTCCGCCATACCGTGAAGCTCCTCGGGAAGGGCCTCAACCGCCCCTATCACCAAAAGAAGATTCTTAAGTCCGCCCTTCTCCGGCTTCTTTGCCGACTTCTTCACCGTGTCGAGCATATTTTCCTTCACCGGATCTATCCCGATATACAGTGTATCGGGATCCGACTTTGCCACGCGGTAGAGTCTCTTTCCGTCACCGGTGCCTATATCCACGGTAAGCGCCCTGTATGCGGAGGCGTACAATTTAAGCTCCTCCGCAGTCATATTTCGTTCTTTGCCTTTGTCCAATAATCTCATGTACCGATCCCGTAAGATCCTTCCTGTTGCTTCGCAAGACCGAAGAATCTTTACTTTCTAAAACATATCTTTTAAGTGCAGGCTCGCCTCGTAAAGCTCGTTCTTGCTATAGGTATTCTCCGTGTCCGCGGCAAGCTTCTTTATAGCCTCCTTCATGGATATACCTTCGCGGATAACAGCTTCGGTAAGCATCGCCTCAGGCGAAAGCTGATTCGCCGGAGCGGCGTCCTCCTCGCTTCTCTTTATCTCCATGACTATCACATACTCGCCCTTCTCTGCGGTCTCGCGGGCCGAAAGCTCCTGCAGGACCTCCTCGACGGTACCGCGGTATACATACTCATGCAGCTTTGTAAGATCGTTGCACAGACAGACTCTGCTGCCCGGCAGCTCCTGCGCCAGATAAGTCACCGTATCTATGATACGCTTCGGCGACTCATAGAACACAATTGTCGGTATCCTAGCATCACGCCTTATCTGCACGATAAGCTTCTTCCTTGTGGCATTTTCTCTCGGGAAAAAACCATAGAAAGAAAAGCGGCTTAAGTCAAATCCGGTCACAGTTAATGCGGCTATGGCCGCACAGCATCCGGGTATGGGAGTCACTCTGATCCCTCTGTCTATGGCGTCCTTTATGAGCTCATTTCCGGGATCGGATATGCACGGAGTTCCCGCATCCGTGACTATCGCCACATCCTTACCGTCAACCAGGTCATTTATGAAATACCTGCTCTTTGCCGCCTCGTTGAACTTGTGGTTGGAGATAAGACGGTTTCTGTTCTCGATATTCAAGTTTGTAAGCAGTATGGCGGTGCGCCTTGTGTCCTCGGAGGCTATGAAGTCCACATTTTCCAGAACCTCCCTCGCGCGCTGCGTCATATCGCTGTAATTTCCGATAGGTACGGAAACTATATATAGTGTCCCTGACATAAAAACAATAAAGGGACGGCCCTTTGATCTCAAGAACCGTCCCACTTCCTTTCTTTACAGTGTTACCTTAACCTTCTCAAGCTTCCAGATTTCCTGAGCATACTGCTCTATGGTTCTGTCAGAGGAGAACTTGCCCGAGCAGGCGGTGTTGAGCATAGCCATCTGTGCCCAGGCCGTCTGATCCTTGTATGCCTTGTTCACTCTCTTCTGAGCCTCAGCGTAGGAATCGAAGTCCTTCAGGGTAAAGTATACATCATTTCTGACAAGTGTATCATACAGGTCGCGGAAGAGTTCCTTATCACCCTTTGAATATGTACCGTCGATCAGCTGGTCGAGTACCCTCTTTACAGCCGGATTTGAATTATACACATCCATCGGAAGATATCCGCCCTCACGCTCATAGCGCATAACCTCGTCAGCCGAAAGACCGAAGATAAATGCGTTGTCGTTGCCTACTTCCTCTACGATCTCCACATTTGCACCGTCCATGGTACCGAGTGTCGGAGCGCCGTTCAGCATGAACTTCATGTTACCTGTACCCGACGCCTCTCTTGAAGCGGTTGAGATCTGCTCCGATACATCTGCCGCAGCGAAGATGATCTCCGCATTTGATACACGATAGTTCTCTATAAATACAACCTTGATCTTGCCGTTGATGGACTTGTCGTTGTTAATAACATCGGCAACCGAGTTGATGAGCTTGATGGTAAGCTTTGCGGTCTTGTAGCCGGCTGCTGCCTTCGCACCGAAGATAAATGTGGTCGGTGTGAAGTCCATATCCGGATTAGCCTTAAGCTCATTGTAAAGGTGCATGATGTGAAGTATGTTCAGCTGCTGCCTCTTATACTCATGAAGTCTCTTAACCTGTACATCGAAGATAGAATCCGGATCTATATCTATGCCGTTGTGCTCCTTGATATACTCGGCAAGACGGATCTTGTTCTTCTTCTTGATGTCCATGAACTCCTTCTGTGACTTCTTGTCCGTTACGAACTTCTTGAGCTTTGCTATCTGTGAGAGATCAGTGATCCAGCCGTCACCGATCTTCTTGGTAACCCATGCGGCAAGAAGCGGATTGCCGTGCAGAAGGAATCTTCTCTGTGTGATACCGTTGGTCTTGTTGTTGAACTGATCCGGACGCATCTCATAGAAGTCCTTGAGCTCTCTCTTCTTAAGGATCTCGGTGTGAAGTCTTGCAACACCGTTTACCGAGAAGCTTCCCGCGATGGCAAGGTGAGCCATCTTAACCTGTCCGTCGTAGAGGATAGCCATGCTTCTTACCTTATCCTGGTTGCCCGGATACATATCCTCTATCTGAAGTACAAAGCGGCGGTTGATCTCGTCGATTATCTGATAAATACGGGGAAGAAGTCTCTGGAAGAGGTCGATGGGCCACTTCTCAAGAGCCTCAGCCATGATCGTATGGTTTGTGTAAGCGCAGGTATGACAGGTGATATTCCATGCATCATCCCACTCGAGGTGCTCCTCATCTACGAGGATTCTCATAAGCTCCGCAACCGTAACAGTCGGGTGTGTATCATTTAACTGGAAGGTTACCTTGTTCGGGAGATCGTGGATATCCTCGTTGTTCTCCTTGAATTTAAGTATAGCTCTCTGTACCGAAGCAGACACGAAGAAGTACTGCTGCTTAAGTCTTAATTCCTTGCCTGAGTAGTG
>ONVB01000298.1 GCA_900321145.1 uncultured Eubacteriales bacterium
CCCGACAGACGATCCAAGTGCTCCACCTTCTCGAGGAACTCCGGTCCCTGCTCATCCACAAGATCCGGGTATTTTCTTATTACAGCCTTCATAACCTCCACCCGGTCCATTATCTCTCTTAACTTCTTCGTGGCCTTCGCAAAATCCTCGTCGGAATTAAGCTTGAGCGTGCTGATGTCTATCTCCATAAAGCTCTTGATGCAGGTTCTGAAAGCTGCTTTCGGATCCGCCACATAGCTCTTCATCAGATCCTTGTCAACCGTGCTCTTCCCGCTCTTCATGAAGGTCATCATAAACTCGACATCCTTCTCCTGGGCATTTGTAAGCTCAAGCTTCTTATTCTTAGTCTGCTCACGGAGCTTCTTTTTTATATACTTCTTTGCTAAACTAAGCTTCTCCTTCCTTGCTTTGGCATACTCACGGCTGTCATCCTTGATCAGCGTCGCATTTTCCGCCTTCTGACGCAGACGAGAGCCCCTTAGATCACTCTTTACAAGCCTCTTCCATGATCCGAGCTGTGTGTTGAAGGTTGTGGCAAAACCCGCACTTTCTATATAGCTTTCGGGCATATTCTCCGGCACATTATCCAAAAGCAGCTTCAGCTTGGCATTCTGCCTTTCATGAGCAAGCGCTTTCTCATCGACGAAATCATCCTCCTCCATCCGCATATTGACGGCATTTATGTCAAGCACGTTCTCCTGCTCCTCGATCGGTGCCTGAACCTTGACATTCTCTGTTTTTTCGGTATTCCTGACTACCTGCTTATTGTTATTTTCATCCATGATGTAAATCCGCCCTTCATAGTTTTTTGCCCATTGTACCACACAAATGTCACAAAATGTACACACTGTAAAAATGGCTTAAGTCAAGAGCCTTCGCCACCGCATCGGCGTTCCCTGCCACGGTCTCCTTCAGAAGCTCCTTCGAAGCCTTGATAGTTCTGTCTACTCCAGCCCCTTCATAACCTCCGGGAGCTCGGTGATGGACTTCAAAACGGCCGTCGCATCCGGAACCTGCCCGAAGCCGTATGAGGCATGGATGAAGTTAAGGCCGACTTTCATGGTTGAGTTATAATCACCCAAGGTATCGCCCACATAGTAAGCCTTGTCGAGAGCATTTCTCTCCACAACAAGCTTTATGTTTTCCTCCTTCTCCATGCCGGTCCTGCCGTAATTCTCTGTATCATCGAAGTACGATTCAAGCTTGTGGTACTCCAAAAATGCTTCTATGTAGCCCGCCTGGCAGTTGCTCACCACGCTTAAGAAATACCCTTCGGCCTTAAGCTTCTTCAGAGTATCCTCAAGTCCGTCGTAAAGCACGCCGCCGTGGGCACGTATATACTCATTCTCGTGATCCGCGCATATATTCAGAAGGCGCATAGCCTCCTCATGAGTCTCCTCGTTAAAGAAATCATAAGCTATGGCTTCCATGGTCTGTCCCATGTAGCCCCTTATCCTGTCTACTGTCATAGTATATTTGTCTACTCCGATAGACGCTAACGCTTCATTCCATGACTCCGAAACCGCAGCGGAAGAGTCCCAGAGCGTTCCGTCCAAGTCAAATATTATTCCTGTTTTCATTTTATTCTCCTTTTACAACTCCAGCTCCGGTTCGTACGGAGCGTATATTCCGCACTTCGCAAGCGCCTCCTGCACGGACATCGTTACATTTCCGTCCTCGAGAAAGTCTGCTGCGCCGTATGTTTTAAGCTTGTCGTCGAGCTCATGCATCTGCTCGGTGATAAAGAAACTTACGCCCTTTGAGGCAAGTACTTTTTTGATCATCTCAAGCCGCTCAACTGCGGTGATATCCACGTCGCTAATGCCGCTTCCGTTTACGACCACGACCTTCGTGTCGGGCTTTACCGAGCTTAGGATATCCTCCTCAAATATATCGGCATTCGCAAAGAAAAGGTTCCCGCCGAAGCGGTATATGACCACATGTCTGATGGGAATGGCACCCTTGCAATGCTCCAAAGAAAAGAAGCCGTCCCTGCCGGGCATGACTCCGTTGAAGCTCCTCGGCGGGGCAGTTGCCTTGATTATAACAGAAGTAAACGAAAGCACAACCCCGATGACCACACCATATATAGTCCCGAGTATAAGCACTCCGAACATAGCTGCAAGAAAGATATAGAACTCGTACCTTGCAGTCTTGAACAGCTTTCCGGCAAGCTTAAACTCACACGCCGAGATAAGCGCCGAGATTACTATGGCCGTCAGTATCGGTACCGGCATATACTCTATGATCCACGTGAGCTTCAGGACTATCACGATCATAGTGATAGCCGCCGCCACCGACATGAGCTGAGACTTGGCGCCGTACTGTCTCGAGAGACCGGTTCTCGACACACTGCCATTTACCGGAAGACAGCCCACCGCGCAGGCAGCGAGATTCGCTAAGGAATATGCAAGCACCTCACGGTTTACATCTATCTTCTTCCCGTCCTTCATGGATATATTCTTAGACACGAGCAGGGTCTCCGCCATGATCACCACCGCAACCGTGAGCGAGGCAGTCAAAAGCTCCGTTATATTCAGCCCGTGTATATTAAAGCTCTGTAATTCGGGCATGCCGGCCTTCACATGTGGAAGCAGCCTCACACCGTATTTGTCTATATGTGCATATTTCGTAAGACATACGCCCACAGCCATCATGATCACGGATGTCGGAAGCTTGGGCATAAACCGTCTGGTGACAAGAATGACCATCATGGTTGCCGCGCCGAGCAGCAGCGACAGAGGATTTGCATACCTTACCGTCTGTGCGATATGCCTGATAAGCTCTATCCCCTCCCCGGAAACAGCACTCCCGCCGTATAGCTTCGGTATCTGCATAAGGATGATGGTGCAGCATATGCCCGTCACGAAACCGCCCATGACCGGCATGGATATATATCTGACGATCTTCCCCAATTTGAACGAAAAGAAGACAAGCAGCCAGATAGCCGTGAATAAAGTTATGAGCGGTACTATATTTCTCGCTGCGAAGCTCTCACTCTCCACTCCGAGAGAAGCGATGGTCGCGCCCACTATAGCCGCGGGAGCCGCATCCACACCGAACACAAAGTTCCTTGTGCTCGTAAGCAGAGCAAACACAAGTATCGGGAAGATAGAACCGTACAATCCGTACTTCATGGGAAGCCCCGCTACATTTGCATAACCCATGGATATCGGGATCGATACAAATGCCACGATTATCCCCGCACATAAATCGGTTACCACATTCTTAAGTTTATAATCATCGTCAAAATAAACTTTTCTGATCGTCCTTATCATGTCGTAAGCATTCGTTCCTTATCTTCTTTACACTACCGGTACTTTCCGGCTTTAATCATTTCCACTTCTTCATATGCTTCTTTTCCATGACTATCAGCAAAAGCGAGTTCTCGGTAAACGGTTCACCCGGCTCCACAAAATGCCACAGCTGTCCTTTCTCACGCACTGCGACCACGTTTACGTTCATGGATTTTCTTAAGCCCAGCTCGATCAGGTTTTTCCCGATCCACTCTTTCTTCGGTTCCATCTCGATCATATACATATTTTCATCGAGCTGGAAGAAATCCTTAAATGAAGAGGATATCAATATCCTTGCGGATCTTGCGCCGCCATCTCCCTCGGGGTCGAGTATCTTGTCGGCGCCGACCTTTAAAAGAATGGATGACATACGCTCGGAAGATGACTTGGCCACGACAAGAGGCACTCCCTGCTCCTTGGCTACTGCGATAGACATGATGCTTGCCGCCAGGTTTCTGCCCATAGAGACGACCACGATATCCATATTCTTTAACCCAAGCGCCAAAACCTCATCCTCGTTCGTAAGGTTCGCGCACACTGCCGAGGTACATTTGTCGGCAAATTCCCCGATCAGCTCCTCATTACTGTCTACCGCAAGCACATCCGCGCCCATACGGTACAGGTTCTCAGACAAGCTTTTTCCATATTTTCCGAGGCCTAAAACAGCCACTGATTTTTTCATATTGCTCTCCTTTTATAATAGATCCTATCCCACATAAAATGTTCCCTCCGCATGCTTGACCTTATTGTCAAGACCTGCTCCTTTAGTGAAGAAGATAGCCATGGATATAGGTCCTATCCTGCCTAAGTACATGGAGATTATGACTATCACCCTTCCTATAGTTGAAAGCCGCGGAGTGAGTCCTCTCGACAGCCCGACCGTCGCAAGCGCCGAAACCTCCTCGTAGAGCGCATCGGTCATCGATATCCCGTCCGAGGCCATGAGCAGCAGTGTCATCACGAAGACCATGCTTATGCTGACGAAGACGACTGCTGCCGCCTTCCTCATAAGCTCCTCCGACACGCGCTTGTGGAAGATCACATTTTCCTTTCTTCCTCTTATGTAAGAAACTGCGTTCATGAATACAAGAAATGCAGTCACCGTCTTGACTCCGCCAGCGGTTCCGACCGGTGAACCTCCTATGAACATGAGAACATAACCTATCAGACAGGAGCTCTCCGTAAGTCCGTCCTGCGGCACCGAAGCGAACCCGGCAGTACGAAATGTAACGGACTGAAACAAGCTGTTCAGCAGCTTTTTCGGGAGGGGCATCCCGGCCATGGTGGCAGGATTATCGTACTCCGACACAAAGACCACAAGAGTTCCCGCGGCCAAAAGCACAAGTGTCACGATCAGGACAAGCTTGCTGTGTTCCGGCAGATGACGAAGCATCCTGCCGGGAGAGATTCTGTTTTTCACGGCGCTCCTGATCCCGTCAAGCACGTCAAACCACACAACAAATCCAAGTCCCCCGAGGATGATAAGCACCATGGTCACGCCCATCAGGTAATACGAACCGTTGAAGTCTATCATGCTGTTGGGGCCGACCACGTCCATACCCGCGTTGCAGAAAGCGGAAACCGACTGAAAGAGCGACGCCCAAAGTCCCCTTTCCAAGCCCAGGAGCGGAACGAATTTAACGGCATAAAGAAGCGCACCGGTCAGCTCCACGAAGAAGACACCCTTGAATATACGCTTTAAGAACCTTATCAGTCCTCTGTTTTTCTCTATATTCAGCGAGTCTCCGAGCAGCAGCCTGTCCCCTAAGGAGAACTTCTTTCTTCCGATGATCATGAGCATGGAGCCTACTGCTACCACTCCGAGTCCTCCGATCTGCGCAAGGACGAGGATTACTCCCTGCCCAAAAGCACTCCACTGCGCATATGTGTCCACCACGACAAGTCCGGTTACACAGACCGAGGTTGTGGAGGTAAAAGCCGCAGTCAGAAAATCCGTTGTCTTCCCGACTACCGTTGCGGCAGGGATCATCAAAAGAAGAGTTCCCACCACTATCGTTATCAGGAAGCTGACAGGTATTAAATGTACAGGTGATATTCTGATCCTTTTCACTTATTTTCTCCGACATCAAAAACTGTAAAAAGCCGGCACTGATCAGCGCCGGCTTTTATCATGGTCATTTCTTCGTAAGTGCAAGCCTTATTACCGCACGCTTCAAGGCGAGCTCGGCTCGATTGGAATCGGAACCTGCCTCCTTTATTCGCCTTTCGGCACGGATCTTAGCCTCCTCGGCACGACGAACATCTATCTCTTCGGGCCATTCCACACTCTCGGCAAGCATCTTTATACTGTCTCCGAGAATCTCCGCAAAACCGGAGTGAAGTGCAGCCTCCTTAGTCTCGCCGCCGGAGACTATCTTCAGTATTCCGGGCGCAAGCACAACGGTCGTAGGTATGTGCCTCGGATACACTCCGATTATACCTTCTATGGTGTTGAATTCGATGAAATCCACATCACCCTCGTAGAACACTCTGTCGGGCGCTATGATCTCTACTTTCATCTTTAAGTCAGCCATATATGCCTCCATTTAAGATTCTTCGCGCAGACCGTTTTACTTCTTGGTCTTTGCTATTACATCCTCTATGCCGCCGCAGTTAAGGAAGTAGCTCTCCGGTATATCGTCATGCTTACC
>ONVB01000197.1 GCA_900321145.1 uncultured Eubacteriales bacterium
AGCCGAGCCATGTTCTATATTGCGCCGCGTCACTTGTAATAGTCACGCTCCGCAGCAGTTCTTATACTTCTTTCCGCTGCCGCACGGACAAGGATCGTTTCTGCCTATCTTTGCGGTCTTGCGTCTGATAGGCTCGCCCTTTGCCGACGCATCCTTGTTTGTTCCGGTCACCTTGGCAACCTCCTCACGCTCCACCTTCTGCTCTATCTTCACGTGGAGCAGCATCCTTACGGTATCCTCGCGTATGGAATCCGTCATATCATTGAACATGTCATAACCGGCGAACTTATACTCGACCACGGGATCCTTTCCGCCCATAGCCATAAGTCCGATACCCTGGCGCATCTGAGCCATATCGTCGATATGCGCCATCCATTTCTTATCTATAACCTTCAGGAGAACGACTCTCTCTATCTCACGGAAATGCTCCGGCTCCGGGAACTCGGCTTCCTTAGCCTCATATATCTTGGCTGCCTCCTCCTTGAGCCTCTGCTTGAACTTATCAAGATTGCCTGACTTTTCCTCCTCTTCGGTAAGCCTGATCTTCTCGAAAGGAATGATCGGGATAAGGAGCTTCTCAAGCTCTCCGACCTCCCAGTTCTCCGGAGGAAGATCCGGCGAACAGGTCTTATCCACATAGGCATCCACGGTATCCTGCACGAACTTGAACACAACATCTCTCATGTTCTCTCCGTCGAGCACACGCCTTCTCTCCGCGTAGATAACCTCTCTCTGGTCATTATTTACCTGGTCATACTCGAGCAGGCTCTTTCTGATCGCAAAGTTGTTTGACTCTATCTTCTTTTGTGCCTTCTCGATGAAGTTGGTGATGGTCTTATGCTGTATCTCCTCGCCCTCAGGTATCTTTAAGGCATCATATACAGCCTTGACTCTCTCCGATCCGAAGAGTCTCATAAGATCGTCATCGAGTGAAAGGTAGAACTTCGATTCACCGGGATCACCCTGTCTACCCGAACGACCTCTCAACTGATTATCTATACGTCTTGACTCGTGACGTTCCGTACCTATTATCTTCAGTCCGCCCAACTCGGCGACTCCCTCGCCAAGCTTGATATCGGTACCACGGCCGGCCATGTTGGTAGCGATGGTTACCGCACCCTTCTGACCTGCATCCGCAACTATCTCTGCCTCAAGCTCATGGAACTTCGCATTCAGGACCTTATGCTGTATGCCTCTCTTCGAAAGAAGCTTGGAGAGCTCCTCCGAAGCCTCGATCGTTATGGTACCTACCAAAACGGGCTGTCCCTTTGCATGTGAAGCTGCCACATCCTCAACTATGGCCCTGAGCTTTTCTTCTCTTGTCTTAAATACAGAATCCTGATGATCTATACGCTTTACCGGAAGGTTGGTCGGTACCTCGACTACATCCATTCCGTAAATCTCTCTGAACTCTTCCTCCTCGGTTACGGCAGTACCTGTCATACCCGCTTTCTTCTTATACTTATTGAAGAAGTTCTGGAAGGTTATGGTCGCAAGAGTACGTGACTCTCTCTTTACCTTTACATTTTCCTTTGCCTCTATGGCCTGGTGAAGTCCGTCGGAGAAGCGTCGTCCCGGCATGATACGGCCGGTGAACTCATCTACGATGAGAACCTCATCATCCTTTACGACATAATCCTTATCCTTGAACATAAGCGCATGCGCCCTTAAGGCCATGATCATGTTGTGCTGGATATCTATATTGTCCGCATCCGAGAAGTTATCTATATGGAAGAACTGCTCTACCTCTTTCACACCCTGTGCGGTAAGGACAACCTGCTTATCCTTCTCGTCCACAAGGTAATCACCGTCCTCCTCGATCTCCTTGCCCATGATGATATCCATCTTGGATACCTCCATGGAGGCGGTACCGCGCTTCATGCGGCGTGCGAGGTAGTCGCACATCTTATAAAGGTCTGTAGACTTTCCGCTCTGACCGGAAATGATCAGCGGAGTTCTTGCCTCATCGATAAGTATCGAGTCGACCTCATCGACTATGGCATAGTGCAGTTCACGCTGTACGAGCTGCTCCTTGTAAATAACCATGTTATCTCTAAGGTAATCGAACCCGAGCTCGTTGTTGGTGACATAGGTCACGTCGCAGGCATATGCCGCGCGGCGCTCGTCATTCTTATAGCTGTTTAAGATAACGCCCACGGTAAGTCCCAAAAACTCATGAACCTTACCCATCCACTCGGCGTCACGCTTGGCGAGGTAATCGTTTACCGTAACGACGTGAACACCCTTGCCCTCCAGAGCATTAAGATAGGTAGGGAGGGTTGCGACCAGGGTCTTACCTTCACCTGTACGCATCTCCGGGATTCGGCCCTGGTGAAGAAGAATACCACCTATAAGCTGTACCCTGAAGTGCTTCATATTAAGAACTCTTGATGCGGCCTCTCTTACAACCGCAAATGCTTCGACTAAAAGGTCGTCTAAAGTCTCGCCGCCGGCAAGACGCTTCTTGAATTCATCGGTCTTTGCCTTGAGCTCATCATCGGAGAGAGCCTGCATGCTTGAGTCCAATGCTTCTATTTTATCCACTATCGGATATATCTTTTTTAATTCTCTGTCACTGTGCGTGCCAAATACCTTTTCCAAAAGGCCCATTTTCTGTCGATACCTCGCTTTCCCTTTTTACGGCAATTCATCACAACACTATATCATTTACGCACACGTATGTCAACGAAATTACATTATTTTAAGACTACCAAAATCCTCAGACGTATGGTGGTCAGTCTCTGTGCTAAACTATGCAATTAATGGTCGAAATCACGCAAACAATAATTAGCTTGTACAGATTAAAAAAAAGTGTTATAATCGGGGAAATATGGTCAAAAATACAGTACGGAGGTTGCGATGAGCGATCAGAAAAAGAAGTTCAGCTTGTTGAAGAAGCTTTGGGATATTGTGCCGAATTATGCGAAGCTTCCGCTTGCGGCGGCATTCGGATTCAATATGGCGGTGTTCTCGGGGACACGCGTTATAAACAAAAAGAGAAAGTATCACGATATGACTACCGAGTTAGACAGGAAGATCCCGTTTACACCGAAATCGGTATTTATCTATGTATTTGCCTTTGTTCAGTGGATAGTCGGTTATGTGGTTGTCGCAAGGGACGGTAAGGATACCTGCAAGAGGGTTGTGGGTGCGGATGTTATCGCCAAGGCTATTACTCTCGCATGCTTTTTGATATATCCCACGGAGATGAAAAGACCATCCATAGATGATGAGAGGATACAGGGCAAGGGACTTGACAAATGGCTTACAAGATTCATATACAAGGCTGATGCGGCCAACAACTTATTTCCCTCCATACACTGTCTTGAGAGCTGGATGATATTTAAGAGCTGCTCTCACCTTAAGAAGAGACCGCCGTTTTGGTACAAGCCTGTTATGTTCGTGACGGCTATCGCCGTATTTGCTTCAACCGTGCTCTTAAAGCAGCATGTCATAGCGGATATACCGGCAGGCGTCAGCGCCGCCGAGGCGGGATATGCCATTATGAACAAGCTTATGAAATAATAGTTTTAACATTCCGGAAAGATAGTTTACACGATGACCAAAGAAACTAAAAAGAAATTTATCTGGGCTTTCATCTCGGTTCTTATAGCAGGCTTATGTATATGGATGGTTCTGCGGGGAGCCAAGGGTATGTCTCTCGAACTGCTCCGCAGCAAGATAGCGAATTCCAATCCCTTCCTCATGCTTGCCTCGGCACTATGTATGTTCGGCTTTATATTCTTCGAAGCACTCTCGATACATGCACTGCTTAAAGGCTCTTCGGGTTATAACAAGAGAAAGAGGTACTGTATAACCTATTCGGCAGCGGATGTATTCGTATCGGCTATAACTCCGTCGGCATCGGGCGGACAGCCGGCGGCAGCATTTTTCATGATGCTTGACGGCATACCCGGAACCGTATCCACGGTAGTATTGATAATCAACCTTGTTATGTACACCTTAGCGGTTGTAGTCGCTGGACTTGTGGCTTTACTTATAGCCCCGGGGCAGATACTGATATTTTCAAGCGTATCGAAGCTGCTCATCCTGGTCGGTATCTCGATCACACTGGGTTTGATGCTTTTGTTCTGGCTCATACTGAAGAAGGGCGATATAATCTTCAACTTCGGTATACGCGCCGTGGATTTTATGCACGACAAGCTTCATATGAAGCACCTGATCAAGCACCCGGAGGTCAAGAAGGCCAAGATAGAAAAAACGCGGGAAGATTACAAGCAATGCGCCCGTCTTATGACCGGAAAGAAGAAGGAACTGATCTTGTCCCTTCTCTACAATATAGGCTCCAGATTCTCGCTGACCACGGTAACACCTCTTATCTATGTGGCTACCACCGGTGACTGGGCACATTTTAACAATCTATGGGCAACTCAGTGCCTGGTTGCTATCGGTTCAAACTGCGCACCGATTCCCGGTGCTATGGGAGTCGCCGACGCCCTTATGTTGGACGGACTTTCATCCATAATGGACGAAGAAGCAACCTTTTCACTCGAACTCTTATCACGAAGCATGTCGTTCTACCTGTGTGTTCTGCTTGCAGGTACGATCATGGGCATAGGATTTTTCATTCGCAGGAGAAAGAAATGATAGGCTTTTGGAACTATACAATGATTCTTACATATATGTCGTTACTCTCAGCAGTTTCGGGCATCATAATATCCTTACATGATACAGGACATCCGTATATGGGAATGTTCTTCCTTCTGATATGCGGATTGTGCGATACATTTGACGGAAGAGTTGCAAGGACCAAGAAGGACCGTACTCCTCTCGAGAAGGAATTCGGTGTACAGGTTGATTCGCTCTCCGATCTGGTTGCCTTCGGAATCCTTCCCGTATGTATAGGTTACGCCATGCTGAAGGTATCGCCGAAGTATTCCGAGATACCTCATATCTCCGAGGTAACCGGAAAATATCAATGGTATCCCTTTGTTCTTGCGATCATAGCACTCTTCTATGTGCTCGCAGCTATGGTCAGACTCGCGTACTTCAACGC
>ONVB01000338.1 GCA_900321145.1 uncultured Eubacteriales bacterium
CGGTAAGAAGGATCAGATAGTAGATGTATCGGACGGATACGCAAGGAATTTCGTCCTTAAGAAGAAGCTTGGCATAGAGGCTACCCCGAAGAACTTAAACGAATTGAAGCTCAAGAAGGCTCACGAGGACAAGGTTGCCGCAGAGAGACTTGACGAAGCAAAGACCCTCGGCGAGAAGATCAACTCCTCAAAGGTAGTGCTTCCGATAAAGCTCGGTGAGGGCGGAAGGACCTTCGGGTCGGTGTCATCCAAGGAGATCGCGGAGGCACTGAACAAGCAGCTTGGCATAGAGGTAGACAAGAAGAAGATCAATCTCAAGGAGACTATAAAGACAGCGGGGACACATGAGGTGGAGATAAAGCTTCATACTCAGGTTACCGCAAAGCTTACCGTAGAGGTTGTCGGGGAGTGATCCTATGGACGAACAGGTTATAAAGAAGGTCAAGCCTCACAGCAAGGAGGCTGAGCAGTCGGTGATAGGCGCCATGCTCATGGACAGAGACGTGATCTCCGATACGGCGGACATGCTCACCGGCGATGATTTTTATTACAGGCAGTACGGCGTGATGTTTGAAGCCATGAAGTCCCTCTACAGGGAGGGAGAGCCGGTGGATATGGTCACGCTTACGGACAGACTCAAGCAAAACGGAGTAGGCGAGGATGTCGCCGGTCCGGCTCAGATAGCGGAGATCATGCAGGCGGTTCCGACTGCCGTAAATGCGAAGAACTACGCAAAGATCGTGCAGGACAACTCGCTCTTGAGGAGACTTATAAAGCTCTGCGAGGATGTGGAGAAGGACAGCTATCTTGCCGCCGATAAGGTGGAGAATATCCTCGGAAATACCGAGCAGGAGATATTCAAGCTGGTACAGTCCATGAGCGGCAGCAAGGATTTTGTCCCCATGTCCACAATAGTCGTGGATGTGCTGAACCGCATAGAAGAGGCAGCAAAAAAAGGCGGGAAGATAACGGGCATACCGACCGGTTTTATAGATTTGGACGAAAAGCTCGCGGGACTTCACGGCGGAGAGCTCATAATAGTTGCGGCGAGACCGCGTATGGGCAAGACCGCATTTGCCCTGAATATAGTCCAGTATCTGGCAGTGAAGAAGCATATACCGTGTGCGGTTTTCTCTCTCGAGATGACCAAGCAGGACCTGGTGGCGAGACTTCTCTCGATAGGTTCGCAGGTGGACTCGGGAAATATAAAGCTTGGAAATATGCCCGACGAGGATTGGGAGAGAATACTCTGGGGGTCGGAGGAGCTCGCAAAGGCTCCGATCTATATAGACGACAACTCCGCCATCAACCTGTCGGAATTTCGTTCGAAGTGCCGTAAGCTGAAGCAGAACCACGGAATACAGCTTATTGTGCTCGATTATCTGCAGCTTATGAATTCGGCGAACAAGGTTGAATCGAGACAGAACTTTATAGCGGATGTGTCGCGAAGCTTAAAAACCCTTGCAAAGGAGCTGGATGTTCCGATCATAGCTCTCTCGCAGCTGAATCGAGATGTGGACAAGGCTGCCGACCACAGGCCCGGACTTGCGGACCTCAGAGAGTCGGGTGCCATAGAGCAGGATGCGGATGTCGTCATGTTCATATACCGTGAAGAGGTGTACAACCCGGATACGGATAAGGTGGGCAGCGCGGAGATCATAGTAGACAAGCACAGAAACGGAGAGACGGGTACCATTGAGCTTGTTTGGATGGGCAAGTTTACCAAGTTCGGAAATCCCGCAAAGTATTATGACAATCAATGACCGATCGATGACGGCGACCGCAGCTGACAGCCATAAGTTGGTATAAACGGTTGCTGCAGTGTACTAAGCGGGTTTCCCGTAACCTTGCGGAAACGTGCTGCATATGGTAAAATAAAGAGCTAACTCACATAGAGGGATTGCCTATGGAACGACTTAAGGTTATGGTGGAGTTCTGGTCCGATGAGCCGCTTGAAAATGTCATGGCACTTATCAAGTACAGGCCGGGGAAGATAATCTTCTTGGGACATAAGGACAATATGATCACAAAGAAGATAAACGACGTGAAGCAGTTTCGGGATATGAAATGTCCCGGGACGGAGCTTGAGTTTGTCGAGGTTCCGAAGGATGACTTAGACGGCGCCATAGGTACACTTGCGGGCCTTATAAGAGAGTATCCCGGCGTCAGGTTCGAGCTGACGGGAGGAAGCGAGCTTATACTTATAGCTCTTGGCTGTATAGCGGCGAGGATGAACATAAGCAAGCTCAGGATCGATCCCTTTACGGGAAAGGAAATAGATATATACGGCAGTCAGGTTTTTACTTCCGACTACCACTTTAATATAGGAATCGCCGAGGAGATCATACTTCACGGCGGAGTGCTCACACCGCAGACAGGCAGTTATGCCGAGTGGAAGTTCAACGAGGAGTTCAGAGGTGATATAAGGGTTCTGTGGGATGTGTGCAAAAAGTACAAGGGAAACTGGAACCGCTACTGCGCGACCATAGACGAGCTTTCGAAGAACAATCCCAACTCCAACGGCGGATGGGTGGAGCTTTACAGGAACCAGCTCGGAGAATCCGTGAAGCTGCTCCGAGACCTGGATGAGGCAGGGATGATGGCAGGCTTCAATGAGAGCGGCAAGAGAGTTTCCTTTAAGTACAAGAATAATATGATAAAGAAAGTCATAGGCAAGGCGGGAAATATACTGGAGCTTCATGTGTATGAGGTAGCCACCCGCGACTGCTATGTATTTACGGATGCGATCATCGGTGCGCATATAGACTGGGACGGTGAGATACATGATATCCATAACCCGGGCTATGACACGATGAACGAGATAGATGTGATACTTATGAAGAATGTCTGCCCGGTGTTCATCTCCTGCAAGAGCGGGAAGACCGGAGGAAACGCGCTTCATGAGCTTGCCACAGTGACGAGAAAGTTCGGAGGCAAGTATGCGAAGAAAGCTCTTGTCATGTCGAGAAGCTGCGATGACAACGCAGGCGCGCAGTTCTTCAGACAGCGCGCCAAGGATATGCATATATGGGTTATAGATGATGTGTTCCGGATGTCGGACGAACAGCTTATGAACAAGCTTAAACGTATATAAAATGAATCTTATCACTTCTGGTAAAGCACGACAGCCTGCTGATACATCATATCATAGATAGGCTCAAAATTATCGACACTTACGGTCTTTACGCCGTCTATTGGATCGTGGAGAGTTACGGTACCGTCCTTGGAATTGTATCCGGACAGCACTACGCAGTGCTCTAAGCCGTTGAATTCATAGACTTTGCCGTTGTAGGTCTGACCGCCGGTCGACCAGCCGCGGTCGAGTCCGATGGTGCACCATACCATAACAGGTGCCCCGTCGTCGATATATTTATAGAGGTCTTCAAGCTTGGTTCCGGTAAGGTCGAGAGCCTTGTACTTATTATCATGCTCGGTCAGGAATTTGTTGGCCATCTTGACTATGGCGGGCGCAAAGCAGCCGCCGCTTGAGTATACGCTTCCCGAGTAGCTGTCCACAAAGTTGCTTCCGGTTATAAGGTAGTTCTCTATGATATCGGATTTGTCGGTGTCGTAGCCGTAGTACTTCAAGAGCATGGTCAGGGACACAAGCTCACAGCCCGAGGGGTACTCGGGATACTGGTAGATAAGCTCCACATCCAGATTCACGTAATCCTTGGTGCTTATCCCACGAAAATAAGGAGCCTCCGTTGTGGTCGGAGCCTCTGTGGTCGATACCGTTTCCGTGGTGGCACGTGTGTTACGGCGGGTAGAGAGCAGCAGATCGCTTTCGGATGCCTGCTTTTCAACGGCGACAGAACGCACGCCCAAAGTAAGCAGGGAGATCAAAGCTGCCGATATAATAATAAATATAAGTAGTTTCTTGATCTTCATAGCGAAGAGTATATATTGTTTTTTACAATAAAGTCAAGGAGAAAAACATTGGGAGCAGATATTTTTAGCATCGATTACATTTACATGACTGTCGATCCTTTTGATAAGATGTGGGTTGACGTCCTGATCACCGAGCCGCTGACCGATCCCGATGAGGAGGAGAGGAAGAAGCTGACAGCCGAGGATCTCGTGGCATACCTGAACAATGAGGGTATAGTCGCGGGGATTATTGACGAGCGCATAAACGAGGTGATAGACTTTATCGACAGCGGTATTTACGAGCTTGAGGTGAGGGTCGCAGAGGGAAAGAAGCCCGTCGACGGAGCTGACGGACGCTACGAGTATCTCGTGCCCATTGCCGACGACAAGGCCAAGCCGAAGATCAACGAGGACGGGTCGGTGGATTACTACAATTCACTGTCGCTTGCCATGGTAAATGAAAATCAGGTATTTGCCGAGTATTATCCGGCCACAGCCGGTGAGTACGGCTTCAATGTAAACGGGGATATGATCAAGCCGAAGAAAGGCAAGAACCTAAGTCCGCTAAGGGGCAGCGGGTTCACTTCGGAGGATGAGGACGGTATCGTCAGGTACCGCGCATCCATGAGCGGCAGGATACATTTCAACGATACGAAGGTTGTCATAGATCAGGTCTATATCGTCAAGGGAGACCTGGATATAATGGAGGGCAATATCAAGTTCAGCGGTGACGTCGAGGTCAAGGGCGACGTGAGGAGCGGACTTATCATAGATGCAAAGGGAAATGTATATATCCACGGACATATGGGTGCTTCCAGGATAATCGCCGGGAAGAATGTGATCGTGAAGCGCGGTATACAGGGCAAGGACAAGGGCCGGATCGAAGCGGGAGGCGATGTGACTTCGAGCTTCGTGGAACGCTGTGAGATAGATGCGGGCGGGAATGTGATCGCTGAGTCGTCGCTTGATGCCAACATATTTGCAAGAGGCTCGATAGACATCAGCGGAAAGGCGGGAACCGTGGTAGGCGGCTCGCTGACGGCCGCGCAGGGAATAGTCATGAAGCAGTCCGGAAACGAGACCGGAGCCAAGACCATGCTCAATATCAACGTGTCACCGTACTTCCTAAGGCGCGTGGCAGAGCTCAGGAACATAACCTCAAGGCTTAAGGGCGAGATAGATATGCTTGAGGAAAGGCTGAAGGAGTTAGAGGAGCTTGATGAAAGCCAGATAGGCGATCGCGCGGACAATGCGAGGATGCAGTGCCTGCGGGTGAAGGTGATAAAGACCACGGAATACAAGCAGGCAAAGGATGAGCTTGACTTCAGAGAGGAAGAGATGGAAAACTCGAAGAAGCAGGCGGCGATAGTCATACAAAAGCTTGTATACCCGGGTACGGTGGTAAATATATGGCGCGAACCCTATGCCGTAAAAAATGAATTAAGGAGCGTCAGGTATATCATGAAGGGCGGAAAGATCCGCGAAGAGGGAATAGACTGACGAGGAGCTGCTATGAATATAAGTAATTACAGCTGCGGAGATTCCTCCGTATGCAGGGAGAAAAGACAGTTTACAGTGTATCTCTACGAGATCCTTGAGAGATGCGGACGCGTAAAGATAGACAGGGAAGGCTTTGCCAACAAGAACTATGAGGTGGAGGAGGCTTACTACGAGCCTGCGTTTCTTCGCGAGTGCTTCGATGAAGCTGAGGATAAGGAAGCTTTCAACAGAGAGCTTATCGGCTATGCGGACGAAAAGCTTAAAGCTCTGCTCAAGCTCAGACCCGATGGCGTAAAGGTAGAGCAGACCGACCTTGGCAAGGAATCCGGGGACGAGGTATATGTATTAAAGAACGGCATACCGAAGGAAACGGGCGACGCCGATCTCACAAAGCATATCAACGGCTGGGGCAAGGCGGAGAGGTGCTATCGCAATCCGGTTGCGCGCTGGATGATGAATGTAAAGCCCGACATAGCTCTTTTGCTCAAGAGAAAGGGTGTCAAGAAGAAGGATGAGTTCGTACTCTGCATGACGGAGTGTGTATATACGGAGGGCGACGAGAATTATACCTTTCTTTGCGAGACTGCAAAGGGCAAGGGTTATCGTGTGACTGTCAGCAGGAGAATCATACTTGATCTTGTGCTCGAGCTTTTGATAAGCGACAGGGAAGGAGCGATAAAGCTTTCCGCCGGAGACGGCGAGAAGCCCTGCAGCTTAGAGGCGGGCGGCACTTCGACCGTATATATAAAGAGTGACAGAAATCCGAGAGCAGAGGGAGTGTCGCTCACAAAGATAACCGACTACAGGAGAAAGCTCGTTAAGGGGGATAAGACCAAGGAAGTAAAGCTTATCATAGGAAACGGAACGGAGCTTAATATCTGATGCTTAAATTCATACATATTGCGGATGTTCATATAGGCGCAAAGCCTGATATAGAAAAGAGCTGGAGCGAGATAAGATCCGAGGAGCTCATAACCGCATTTGACAACATAATAGACGTGTGTCGCACGCAGGATGCAGATCTTTTGCTGATCGCGGGCGACCTTTTTAATGCAAGCCCTACTTTGCCGCAGCTCAGGCTGATAGATGCAAAGCTCAAGAAGCTTAGGGGTACGAGGACGGTCATAGTGGCCGGAAGCTCCGATCCCATCACACCCGATTCGGCGTGGGCCGGGTTCGAATTCTCGTCTGACACGACGGTGCTTCCGCCGGATACTGTTTCGAATGCATATTTCGAGGATATAAATGTGTGCGTGACCGGTATGAGCTACGGGAAGGAGACCTACGACGAAAGGATGCTCGAGCACCTCACCCCGGGCAGAGAGGGAGCATTTAACATACTGCTCGGCTACGGCGGCTCGAAGGGGCGCATGCCATTTTCCTCCGAGAAGCTCAAAAGCGCCGGCTTTGATTATATAGCTCTCGGAAATGTACATAAGCCGACGGTGGTTGAGGAAAATGAGATCATATTTGCCGGCTCGCTCGAACCGCTTTCGGTGGAGGAGAAGGGTCAGCATGGGTATGTGTACGGTACATTTGTGGTCGGAAATGACAAGGTCGCGCCCGAGAAGGAGATAACCTTTATCCCCTGCTGCATGCGCTGCTACATAGATGCGACGGTGAAGATCACCTCCGACATGACCACGGAGGCCATACACGAGGCTGTGCTCGAGACTATAAGAAAGTACGGCGTGCAGCACATTTATACCCTAAGGATAGAGGGCTTCAAAAATAAGGATGCAACTGTCTCGATAAGTGATATAATGAGAGACTATCTTATATTTTCGGTGGATGATGTCACGAAATATGCGTACGACATCGCTGAGTTAAAGAGAGAAAACGAGGGCAGCATACTGCCTGAACTGATAGATGCTTTAAGAGGCGAAGAGGAAGACGAGGAGCCGGACGGCATAAAGGAACATGCTGTACGCTACGGACTTCTTGCGCTCTTAAGGACCGGTGATAACTGATGTATCTTGATAAAGTACTGTTAAAGGATTTCGGAAAATTTCATAATAAGGAATTGGAGCCGGGGCCGGGGATAAATGTCGTGAGCGGAGATGATGACGGACTGATGGCTGATTTTACCGAGGCTATGCTGTATGGTATAAAGCCGTCATTTTTCGCGGGCGACAGGGTCGATCCCTTAGAGAAGAGGAGACCTTCGGAGCAGAATACTCTTGCTTCGGGAAGCTTCTCGGGAAAGTTCTACATGGTCAAGGACGGCAGCAGGATACTGGTCGAGAGGGAGTTCTTAAAGAGGAACCCGACGCTGTCCGTGCTCGACTTAAAGAGCGGCAGGGAGATAGTGCCCGTAAAGAGGGATACTCTCTA
>ONVB01000288.1 GCA_900321145.1 uncultured Eubacteriales bacterium
CTTCCTCAACCGCCCTGACTTCCTTTTTCAGGGTAACGGAAAGGACTTCACCCGAAATATCGATATTCTGTACCTCATTTCCCTCTGCCTTGCTTCCTCTTCCGAGGTATGAAGCAAGCGGTGTCACGACCAGGAGAAGCACCAGCAGCATGGCAATGATTTTTTTTGATGTATTTATTTTTCCGGTAATACTTTTCATCTTCAGCTCCTCCTTATTATATAGTATCCTGTGTATGAATCAGCATTACATCCATAAGAACGGTAAATCCCGGCCTGTTCTTTGATCTGCCGGTATTATCCGTCTTCTCCGCGGTTTTGAACTTCGGCACATAAGCTTCGGCCCCCGAATTGTCGAACGCAAGCACCTCCGTGGCCGCTTCGTCGCCGTCATCATACGAGCCTGACAGAACCTCTGTGGCTCCGTCATCGTCCGAACCCGAAAGAACTTCTGTCGCGCCATCATCCCCGTATGCAGACAGTACCTCTGTCTCACTGTTATCTCCCACGGGAGCGCTGTAATCACCGTAATCGTTATAATCGTTGAAGCCGGCTTCCTCTGCCGACAAAACGTCCGTTTTGGCCTCGCTGCCGGCCAATCTTCCGGCGCCGAGAACCTCAGTTATATCCTCCAAGGGCTGAGCAGGTCTTGAAGCTTCCCTCTGCTCCTGCGGTGCCCTTTGCTCAGGTGCCGATTGCCTTGGGACGATCTTGACACTTCCATCCTGCTTTTTCTCCGGATTGGCTACCTGGTCAGGCATCTGAGCGGCTTTCTTCCTGCTCTTGGACTTAGTCTGCACGGGAACATTTGATTCCTTCACCGTTATCTTGCCGGTACCGACATTATAATACTTCGCCTGTTCTTTTCTTGTGACGCTCTTGTCCAAGGTGATACTTTCGGCATGCGCCTTCATCTCTCTTATCTTTCTTCGCGCTGTGCTTCCGGTAAGATCTCCGACCACCTTCGGTATATTCAGCGCAAAGAACAGAACTACCGCCGTGATAAGAAATATACCACAGAGGATGAGACCGCCGTAGAAGCATACATCATATATACTTGTCAATTACGATCACTCTCCGTTTCTACTTCATGGATTCCTTGATCAGCTCCATAGTCTCTTTACGCTTCTTCCATGTCTTGTTGGTCTCTATCTCTCTCACGTCCAGGCCCTCTTCATATATCGACAAAAGATATTTCACATCCTTCTTGATACTCTTGGCCCATTTTGTCGGATCCTGTTCCTTCTGCTCGCACTGCGTGAAGATCACATCGAGATGCTCCGCATATATCTTGTTAGACAGAACATTGTCCTTGCCCAGCTTTTTTTCCGCATCGGTATAGGTCTGATCCACGCTTTCCGACTCGCCCATCTGCTTATAGCATGAAGCGATAAACGACATCTTGTTATAGTAAGCGGTATTTAATGCATTATCGTAATCTCCGCCTATTCCCACATCTTCATTTTCATCGGCCATAATGTCCAGGATATTGATGAACTCCTGTGCATAGCCTATAGCCATGGAGTAGTTGGACTGCATGCTTATCTCGTCCTCGCTCTGCTTTGCGAGCTCACCGTATATCGTCACCAAATTATCATAGTACGAATAGTAGTATTCGTTAGGGTTCAAGCCGCTGCCGGTGTACCCGTCAAGGTCGGCAACCGCCTGCGTCATAACCTTCTCGGCCTTCTCTGCCACGCCTTCCTCGGTTATGTATGTAGCATATATCCTGCCGATGATCTTATAGTTAAAGAACTTCTCGACATTCTGGTTGGTATAGCTCTTTGAGTTATACTCGGCAAAGCTGTTGATACTGTCTATAAGGCCGCTCGCATCCACATTGGTCGTTGCGAGCATTGTCGCCACGGAATTGTAGTAATCCGCAAGCTTTCCGTACTCCTCATCGGTCTTATCGACCATGCTAAGGTACTTTATAGCTGTCTTATAATCACCGAGCTCATCAAAATAAGTGAGTGCAAGCTTGTAGAGTACAGCATCATTCTTATCAATCCCGCCGCTTCCCGACTTGATCCTGTTGGCGATTATTCCGAGTCCCTGGTTTATATCAAGCTGCTTGCTGCCGTTCTCGCTTATCTCATTTTCAGAGTCAATATATGTCTGTATATACTTAAGATAGGCCTCTGTCTCATCCGGTTCGAGTTCAAAAGCCTTCTTATAATACTCAACCGCAGTCTTCATGTCGTTATCCACATAACGAGCGGAATCTCCGGTCTCCACGTAATTGTTGTAATTATTCAGTCTCTCCCTGAGTATCCCCTTTCGGCCGTAAAGCGCCACACCGCCGCAGATCAGGCTTAAGACAACCGCTCCCGTGAAGAGCGCAAGCGATTTCTTGTCCTTCTTTCTGTACTCATCATCGAGCTCCTTGTAATGCTCTAAAGCATACATAAGCTCCTTACAGCTCTGATACCTGTCCTCGGGATTTGGCTGGGTACACTTGAGGAGTATCTTCTCAAGACCTGATGAGAGCTTCGGGTTCCACTCCCTTATAGGCTTTATCTCGTAAGGCGGCTCACAGGGATTCATGCCCGTCACCACATGATAAAGCGTTGCACCCAGATTATATATATCGGTTCTGGCATCGGTATTGTAGATGCCATGTCCCTTTGAATCGCCGAACTGCTCGGGGGCCGCGTAGCCCCTCGTGCCGAGCGCCGTTGTATCGGCGTTGTTCTCTATCACATATTCCTTGGCCGTTCC
>ONVB01000196.1 GCA_900321145.1 uncultured Eubacteriales bacterium
AAGGAGACTCCGGTTATTTTCCTGACGGCGGATTCCAATACGGGCACCGAGAGCAAGGGCTTTGAGGTGGGAGTGTCGGATTATGTGAGAAAGCCGTTTAATCCTGAAGTATTGCTCAGACGTATAGACAATGTTATTTCCATGCAGAGTGAGATGGAGAATTTAAAGAACGAGGCTTCCATAGACAAGCTGACAGGGTTCATGAATAAAGCGGCTACCACATCAGAGTTTTCAAAGCTCTGCGCCAAGGATACAGGCTGTCTGATGATGATCGACCTCGATTCTTTTAAGCTTGTAAATGATATCTACGGCCATGAAATGGGTGATAAGGTACTGATAGCCTTTGCAGACATCATTCAAAAGACTCTTCCGGAAGGCAGTAAAATCGGTCGTATAGGCGGCGATGAGTTCACGGCTTTCTGTGTAAATACCGACAGTGAGGAGGCTGTGGCCGAGATTACCAGGGCCTTAAACGAGAAGCTTGTGGCAAGGGCAAAGGAGCTAATGGGAGCGGATATGAAGATCCCCCTCGGTACCTCGGTAGGCGCGATCATGGTTCCCGTACACGGAAATGATTACGGCTCGCTCTTAAAGATGGCAGATCAGTCTCTGTATAAGGTGAAAAAGAACGGCAAGCACGGATATCATCTTTACTCCTCGGATTTTATGGAGGGTGAGGACAGTGCGATCGGAGTTATGAACATAAGAGGTATATGCGAGATACTCGGAGAGAGAAATATCCACGATACCGCACTGCAGCTCGATATGGATGCTTTTGCGCATGTTTACCGCTATTCCACAAGATACTTTATGAGGAACGGGATAAATGTTTTAAAGGTCCTTTTTACGCTTAACAAGGTTGAAGGAACCGACAAATCCACCTACAAGAATAAGTGCGATGAGTTCGGAAACCATATAAGGGAGTCTCTCAGGAAGTCTGACATCCTGACGAGGTCGAGATATAATCAGTATTTTGTGCTGATCCCCGATATCCGCGAGGAGCACACGGAGATGGTCGTACGCTCTGTCATAAACAAGTGGAACGAAAAGCATGCGGGGGCATGTGATATATCTTATGAGACCGAGTTTGTGCGTCATGACGCATTGGCACCGGAGAAGGAAACCGGAGCGGATGTGATCATAGTAGATGATGATGTCATCAACATAAACAGCGCTGTCAAGGCCATGAATGAGTTCGGAGTCAGGGTCACACCTTTCCTTTCCGGAGCGGAGTTTTTGGAGTATATAACCTATGCCGAGACGCTTCCCGACCTTATCCTTCTCGATATCAAGATGAAGGATATGAATGGTTTTGACGTATTAAAGAAGCTTAAGGAGATGGGCGGTGACGCAAGCAGGACCGCTGTCATATTCCTGACGGCTGATGACAGTGAGGGCGATGAGATAGAAGGTCTGTCAAAGGGCGCCGTCGACTATATGAAGAAGCCGTTCACACCCGAGATTTTAAAACTCAGAGTAAATCATGTGCTTGAGCTCGTGAATCTAAGAAAGAGATACAGCGAAAGGCGCAAAGCCAATTAAAGATATACAAAAGAGTGCTTTTATGTTGTTTTTTTGCGGTGTTCTTAAGATAAACAATACCGAACAGAGGTAACACATGGAGTTAAACAATGATACCCGGGATATGTCGAAGACTGCACAGCTTATACTTCTCATAGGCTATACGATCTTCATAGCTATGCATGTCATCATCACATTTTTGCTCGGGTGGGACAAGTGGATACTTTTACTGATGATCACCGGGCTTGTCGCAAGCTGGGTTATGCACATCGGCTCGATGTTTACGGATCGCCAGAGGCTTACGTTGATATCGGGCTTCATGATGTGCTCGTATTTTATTTACGGTACGCACCGTACGAGCACCTATGACCTGTCCATAGTCATGGCGGGGCTTATGCTTTTCTTTATTCTTATCGGAGTCAAGGGTTTCTTATATCTGTGCCAGATCACCTACTACATAACCATGACCTATGATCTGATCTGCATCGCCGTGGACGGCGGAGAATTCGATATACTGCTCATATGCCGTATAGTCATGCAGTATGCCGTGCTTACGATGATAGCAATGTTCGGACGGCTTATAATAGACAAGTGGACCAGTCTGATCTCTGCCATGAAGAATGAGATAGACGGATTGACGGATTCGACCGACCGTCTGAATGACTTCCTTGCAAATGTATCGCATGAGATAAGGACTCCCGTCAATGCCATAATCGGAATGTCTGGTATATGTATAGACAAGGAAAGTGATCCGGGTATCAAAAACGATATGATGTCGGTAAGAAATGCCGGACGAAAGGTTGCGGAGCAGATAGGCGATATACTTGATTTCTCGGCGATAGACAGAGGACTGGCCGTGAAAAACAGTGAGGACTATATGATGTCTTCGATGATCAACGATATCATGACGGATATACGTATGTCCTATAAGACGGATATCGAGCTTGTGATAGATATCGATTCTTCCATTCCGGCAGTCATGAACACGGATGTGGCAAAGCTTAAAAAGGTGATAAGGGCGCTGATGTCAAATGCCGTGAAGTTTACCAAAGAGGGCGGTGTATATCTTGGCATAACTTCCGAGAAGCATGATTACGGTGTGAATCTTATAGTCGAGGTTGCGGATACCGGCGTCGGTATGACGGAAGAGGAACTCGAGAGAGTATACGAGAGATTCTATCAGTCCGATTCGGGCAGATCGAGAACAGGAAGCGGCCTCGGCCTCGGGCTTTCCATAGCATCGGGGTTTGTGTCGCTGCTCGGTGGTTTTATGACCATAAGCAGCAGAGTCGGAGTGGGTACGACTGTAAGAATCAGCATTCCCCAGCAGGTTAAAGATGAAGAAAGCTGTATCTCCGTCAAAAACCCAAGGTCGATTGTGGCAGGTATATATTATAAGCTCGGAAGCATAAAAAAGCCTGCGGTGAGGGAATACTTAAGAAAGCAGTCCAAGTCGCTTCAAGACAGTATGGGTATAGAGCTTCTGCGTGTGGAGAGTGCGGATAACTTAAAGAAGCTTCTGACCACGACTAAGCTTACTCATCTGTTCGTGTGGCAGGAAGAGTATTTGTCGGACAAAAGCTTTGTGGACAGTCTTACAAAGAAGATGAATGTGGTGGTCGTTGCCGACCCGGGCTTTACTACCGACGGTCCGGTAAGGATCTTGGAGAAGCCGTTCTATGCATTTCCCATGGCGTCTATGCTTAACAGCGGCAAGCAGCGTGAAACGGATGCCCGTAGTTCACGGCTTAAGGTATTTGGTATCAGAGCTCTTGTTGTAGATGATGAACCTATGAACATAATGGTTGCCAAGAGTATGTTCGTGAGATACGGTATGCAGGTCAGCTCTGCAAATTCGGGGGCTGAGGCCATCGAGCTTTGCAGGAGCAATGTATATGACATTATATTTATGGATCATATGATGGGGCAGATGGACGGTGTGGAGGCCATGAAGAGGATACGCTCGGATATCAAGGGTGTAAACAGGGAGACACCGATGATAGCCCTGACTGCGAACGCCATGAGCTCTGCCAAGCAGATGTTTATGAAGGAGGGCTTCGAAGGCTTTGTAAGTAAACCGATTGAGACGGAGGAGCTTGAAAGAGTGTTGAGAAAAGTATTACCAAGCGAAAAGATATTATATACCGACAGGGCGGATGAACCGGTGGTTTCATCGAATGGGGAGGTAATGGAGTTCGGACCGGCTGATGAAGCGGCGGTTACACCTGCAGAGACAGGAACAGAGCTTGTCCCGTACGACAGCCTTATCGGCATGGGGGCAGACACGGAAGCTGCCATGACCTACTGTTCGGGTGACGAGGAGCTTTATCGCGAGCTTCTGATCAATTTTTCCGGGGACATGGAAGAGAGGATCGGAAAGCTTGAGAAAGCTTATGACCTTAATCTGTATAAGGATTATGAGATAGTATCTCACGGCACCAAAAGTGCGGCCAAGATGATCGGGCTCAATGAGCTTTCCGAAGAGGCCAGGAAGCTTGAGAAGGCTGCTCATGAGGAGGATTCGGATTATATAGAGGATAATCACGAACGCTTTCTTGACATGTGCAGGGAATATGCATCAAAGCTTGCCGAAGTGTTCGGCGTCCTTGCTATGGAGGAAAACGGTGATGATGAGATAATGGAATTCTCTCCGGCCGGTGCATCGGACGATGTGCTTGAATTTGCCCCGGACAGCGGAAGTGATGATATTATGGAGTTTGATCCGGCGAAGAATGATGACGTTATGGAGTTTGATCCGACAGAGAGCGATGAGGATTAGGATATATGTTTTTTAAAAAGCTTAATGAATACATATTTGACAATAAGCTTGACATAAGAGAGAGGATATTTGTCCTTAACACTCTTATGATAGACTTTGTGCTTGCCATAACCGGAGTAGAGCTTTTAAGCTTCTTTGGCATGGTAACGGGAGCCTTGGCTTCGTTTCTTATCGGAGTTGTCATATCCGTAGTTGCGTATCAGTCCGTTAAGAGAAACAAGGTCTCCTTCGGAACCTTTGCGGTCTGTATTGTCATGGGCTTTGTGTACTTTCCGGTGATGTTTTTGTTCGACGGAGGCATGATCGGCACAGGTCCTCTGTGGTTCATGTTTTCTATGCTGCTTCTTTGTACAAGCCTTAAGGGGCGTGTCAGAATGGTAATGATCATAGCGGAGGAGATAGCTGCATTTTCGCTTTATATGGTATGCTATCTGAAGCCTGACCTTACGGATGATGTGTCCGGGACGACTCATTTCATGTTCTCGTTTATAACACTGTTTCTCATCACAAGCTCGATCGCGGTCATGCTTGTGATAGAAAATATGCTCTACATAAAGCAGAGCGAGCTGCTGGAAAAGCAGAGTGAGGAGATAAAAGGACTTATAGCTTCACAGAACAGCTTCTTCTCGAGCATGAGCCATGAGATAAGGACGCCGATCAATACTATAATCGGATTGAACGAGATGATCCTCCGTGAGGATATAAGCGAGGAGATAGCTCAGGACGCGATAAATATCCGTTCCGCCGGAAAGATGCTCTTAAATACGATCAACGACATTCTTGATATGTCAAAGTTTCAGGCGGGGGACATGCACCTTCTGGTCGAGTCCTATGACACGGGGCATATGTTCTCGGATATAGTCGGTATGCTCTGGATAAAGATGAGAGAAAAGGGACTTGAGTTTAAGATAAATGTTGCGCCGGATGTACCCTCACAGCTTATAGGTGATGAGGTACGCATAAAGCAGATCCTTATGAACATCCTGAACAACGCCGTTAAGTACACTCCCGAGGGTTCGGTCACGCTGACGGTCGAGTGTGAGAAGCAGGAGGGACAGGCCGTCAAAATGATCTATACCGTGGCGGATACCGGAATGGGTATAAAGAAAGAGGATATCCCGTATCTGTTCACAGCCTTTAAGCGTGTGGATGAGGGACAGACCAAGCATATCGAGGGCACCGGACTCGGCCTTTCCATAGTAAAGCAGTTTTTGGACCTTATGGACGGTAAGGTGACAGTCAACAGCGTATATACCAAGGGAACAACATTTATCATAGAGATACCGCAGAAGGCGGCGACCGATAAGGAGATAGGCGAGTATGATTATGCCAAACATCCGAAGCTTGCGTACAAGACCGATTATAAGCAAAGCTTCGAAGCGCCGGAGGCAAGACTTCTCGTTGTTGATGACAACGACTCCAATCTTCTTGTGGTGACCAAGCTCCTTAGGGAGACAAAGATCAGGATAGATACGGCAAAGAGCGGCCGTGAGGCTTTGGAAAAAACCCTTGAAAATGAATATAATCTTATATTCATGGATCATCTTATGCCGGAGATGGACGGTATAGAGACCTTCAGAGCCATAAAGAAGCAGGTTGGCGGAAAGAATCGCGAGACCAATGTGGTAATACTGACTGCGAACACAGGTGAGGAAAACCGCAGGATATATGCGACAGAGGGATTCAACGGATATCTCGTTAAGCCTGTAACCGGAACCGATCTTGAAAATGAGATAATAAGGCAGCTTCCTAAGGGCATAGTACATATGACCGACAGCAAGGGTGCCGATGCAATAGAAACGGTATCCTTCTTAAGCGACAGCAACAGGAAGAGAAGGATAGTCATAACGACCGAAAGCACGGCAGATCTTCCGGAGAGGCTTAAGGAAAAGTATAATATAGCAGTATTTCCTATAAGCGTTAGAACCGCCGACGGAGTGTTCAAATCGGGTATCGAGATCGATACCGACGGACTGCTCAAATATATGGAGGGACACAGCAGACAGGCATCGCCCGTGCTTCCGAAAGCTGAGGAATATGAGAGCTTCTTTGCGGGACAGCTTGAAACAGCAAACAATGTGATCCATATATCCATTACCGGAGAGCTGCCGCAGAGCGCCTATCATGTAGCTAAAGAGGCGGCAAATTCCTTCGATAACGTGGCAGTGGTCGACAGCCGCCATATGTCGGGCGCACAGGGCATTATGGCTATACTCGCAAGCCGTATGGCGGAAGCAGGAATGAGCGTCACGGAGATCGTATCGAAGCTCAACGTGCTCCATGAGAGGATAAAGGCGAGCTTTATGGTCGACAGCATGGATTATATGGCAAGGTCGGGGCAGATCAATCCGAGATTCGCAAATCTCACCAGAGCGCTTATGATGAGGCCGGTATCATATATGAAGAACGGAAAGATAACCACCGGTGGTATGATAGTCGGTTCGAAGAAGCGGGTATGGAAGAGATATATAGATAAGAGCTTTGCCGGGATAAACGCGAACAACACCGCGCTCTTTGTCAATTACGTAGGGCTAAGCAAGAAAGAGCTTGAGTACCTTAAGAGTATTATAGAAAAGAAACAGAAGTTTGATGCCATATTCTTCAGTCAGATATGCCCTGTCATAGCCATAAGCTGCGGACCGGGTTCCTTCGGTCTTTCGATAATGGTAGACGAGTGACACTTACAGCTTGTAATTGATGATATGAGGTTGTATAATGTGCAGGATTGTTTTTCTGCATAAAAATAAGTGATAAGGAGGATATAAGATGCAGCAAAAGAATACGGGAAAGATAATAGCTGCTTTTCTGCTTGTGACGGCACTTGCGGTTGTATCGGTATTCTCGGTTCTTCAGTTTGTCAAGGAGCCGACACCGGAGCAGATCGCCGAATACAAGTCCGAGAACGGTATTACCGAGAAGAAGACGGCAGCAGAGCTTACCACAGAGGCAATCAGTCAGGATTGGTTTAATGAAGAAAAGACTGCCGCAGAGAAGACCACCGAGAAGGAAACCACCGAGGAGGTAACCACCGAAGAAAAGACCACTGAGGAGAAGACCACCGAGGAAAAGACCACCGAGGAGAAGACTACGGAGAAGAAGACAAAATCAGGAGAGCTTGCCATAAAGGATGTGGCAGGAGACTACAGCGGTAAAGGAACCTATACGAAGTTCAAGGTGGAGTTCCCGAAGGAAATGTTCGAGGGCATGTCCGAGAGTGAGATAGAGGCAGCAAAAAGCATGATCGCCGGCCTTGAAGGAACACAGTTCGATATAGAATTCAGTATCGACGAGGAAGGCGAGTGGGATTTTGACATGCAGGACGGTTTGCTTGATCTCGATTTTGACAGCTACGATTTCAATATGCCTGTCGAGGAACTTGAAGATAACGGCTTTTATATGGAATACTCCGGCAAGAATGAGGGCATAGACGGTAAAGCAACCTTCAGCGGTAATTTTTCGGGATCCGGAGATGACATTACCGTGGAAGGCAGATTCTCCATAGATATGATATACGAAGATGTTGATATGGTACTGATAGTTGATTACAGTGCCGATCTGACGGATAAAGAGGGGGTGTAGACAGATGATCTGTAATACTTGCGGAAATGAGATACCCGATGGTTCTATGTTCTGTGAACGGTGCGGAGCGCCTCAGAATGCACAGCCGTCAGGTCAGCCTGCGCCTCAGCCTGTACAGCCGATGATTCCTTACGGACAGCCGGCGCAGGGTCCTCAGCAGGGACAGAATCCGTATGCATGGCAGGGACAGCCTGTTCCGGGGATGCAGCCCGTGCAGGGACAGCCGATGAACACTTATGGTCAGCAGATGCCGAACATGAATTCTCAGAACATAAATCCCTACGGGCAGCAGGGCGGTTATGCTCAGCCGTCTTATCCGGCGGCAAAGAAGTCTTCGGTTGGATTTATAGTATTTACGGTGATCGTGCTTATAGCGATAGCTGCAGAGGTTGTTCTCTTTTTGGCACCGGGTATTCTTACCAAGATGAACAGGGAAAAGAAGATAAAAGAGCAGCTCGGCATAACGAGCAGCATCGAGATCACTACGGAAGCAGATGCGTAAATAAAGATCCTTCGGGCATACGCCCTAAGAATGACACGAACAAACCGTTGTCATACGAGGAACGTGTCATCCTGAGGAGTGAAACAACGAAGGATCTTTTAGAATAGGAGGAAGAATAAAAATGACAATCACAAAGCAGACAGTAATGGGAGATATGCTTAACTATGACGGAGGTATAGCCCTCGTTCTTATGGAGGCCGGTATGCACTGCGTAGGCTGTCCTTCATCCATCGGTGAGTCGCTTGAGCAGGCATGTATGGTTCACGGACTTGACTCCGATGAGGTTATGGCCAATATCAACGAGTATTTAAAGTCACGCGGCAAGCTTGAGGAAGCCGCGGAGGTAACCGAATAGATCGACAGGGCAAAGGGGACAGCTCTTATGAGCTGTCCCCTTTGCCATACTTCCTTGCATATAAGGCGTGAAAGTGATATACTTATCTCTGTATGTGGTGACGCATGCAGAGATTTTGTACCGTCGTGTTGGAGGAATTATTGATGGATTTTAAAAATGAGATAAAGAGACGAAGAACATTTGCCATAATATCCCACCCGGATGCAGGCAAGACCACCCTTACCGAGAAGCTTCTTTTGTTCGGAGGGGCAATAAATACAGCCGGTTCGGTAAAGGGAAAGGCGAATTCAAAGTATGCCGTATCCGACTGGATGGGGATAGAGAAGGAAAGAGGTATCTCGGTCACCTCGTCGGTGCTGCAGTTTGAATATGATGATTACTGCATCAATATCCTTGATACGCCGGGACACCAGGATTTCTCCGAGGACACCTACAGAACGCTTATGGCGGCCGACTCTGCGGTCATGGTAATAGACGGATCAAAGGGTGTCGAGGCGCAGACCATAAAGCTCTTTAAGGTCTGTGTCATGAGGCATATACCGATCTTTACTTTTATCAACAAGATGGACTTAGAGGCGAGAGAGCCCTTCGATCTTATAGACGAGATAGAAAATGTGCTCGGTATAAGAAGCTGTCCCATAAACTGGCCCATAGGCGCCGGCAAGCGCTTCAAGGGTGTATATGACAGGAATACCGAGAATGTATCCATGTTTCAGGCAGTTTCCGTGGGAGGTGCCAAGGGCGCCGCGGAGAATACCTTGAGCGTGCATGATGAAGCGCTCAAAGCCGAGATAGGTGACGAGCTTTATGACAAGCTGATGGAGGATATAGAGCTGCTTGACGGTGCCGCCGATGAGTACGATCAGGAGAAGGTTGACAGAGGCGAGCTTACGCCCATGTTCTTTGGCTCGGCGCTTACAACCTTCGGTGTAAGGACATTTCTTGAACATTTCCTCAAGGCGACCAATCCACCGCTTCCGAGACTTACAGACGAGGGTGTGGCAGATCCGATGGAGGAGGAAGCATTTTCGGGCTTCATCTTCAAAATCCAGGCAAATATGAACAAAGCCCATCATGACAGGATAGCATTTATGAGGATAGCAACAGGGCGGTTTGATGCTTCCAAGGACGTATATCATGTGCAAAGCGGAAGAAAATTCAAGCTGTCACAGCCACAGCAGATCATGGCGGATGACAGGAAGATAATCGAGGAGGCCTATGCCGGAGATGTGATAGGAGTATTTGATCCGGGAGTGTTCTCGATAGGAGATACTATATGTGCGCCGGGGAAGAAGTTTACCTATGAGGGCATACCTACCTTTGCGCCGGAGCATTTTGCAAGGCTCGTTCCCACCGATTCCATGAAGAGAAAGCAGTTTACCAAGGGAGTTACACAGCTTGCCCGCGAGGGTGCGATACAGATATTCAAGGATTATACCTTGGACCTTTCGGAGATAATAGTGGGTGTTGTAGGTGTGCTGCAGTTCGATGTCTTAAAATACAGACTCGAGAATGAATACAACTGTGAAGTAAGATTGGAGCCGCTTCCGTATAACTATATCAGATGGGTCAAGGACAAGACTCTTGATCTGAATAAACTTAAGAGGATAAGCGACTGCAAGAAGGTAAAGGATATGGACGACAATCCGCTCTTGCTTTTTGCGAATGAATGGTCGATCAGGCTCATTTGCGAGCACAATGAAGGACTTGAACTTGAGGAATTTAAGAAGAATTAGTATCAAATCTATATAAAGGGGAGAATGCAAGATGATCTTACTTGATACTCAGAAGGAAGAATTCAAGAAGTTAAAGGAGATAAGCGTATTCGAGAAGGACAGTGACAAGGGGAAAATGAACGGCGATCTTCTTGTGATAGGGTTAGGCGGAGCCGGCGGACGCGTGGTTACGGCGTTAAAGGGAATGCTCGCCGATCGGATCACTCCCGAGGATAATATCAATTATCTCCTGATAGACTCCGATATTCCGGAGATGGAGCAGACCATAGAGGACAGCAAGGATGGACTTGGTTTAAATGCATTAGAGGTTGTATCCATATACAGACCGAACCTTGAAAAGCTTCTTAAGGAGGGTATACAGAACAATCCCGTTCATCCCGGACTTGCGAAGTGGATGAGAGAGGATTTTCCGGCCATATCCATAGGAACCTCCGGTGCCGAGGGGAATCGTCAGATAGGAAGGCTTATGTTCTCAAATGCCTATGAGGACATGAGGATACTTCTCTTTGAAAAGATAGAGGAGATATATGAGAGATCATTTGCAAGGACCAAGGAGGGCAAGCTTGATATAATCATCGTGTCGAGTGTGTGCGGCGGTACCGGTTCGGGAATCCTGTCTGATGTAACTTACAACATAAAGGGACTCGCC
>ONVB01000083.1 GCA_900321145.1 uncultured Eubacteriales bacterium
CTTGACAAAATACAGTGTATGGTATATCATCAATATATCTTTAGCACTCAACAAAGAAGAGTGCTAACAATAGCGGAAACGCAGTTGATGTTTGACTAAAAAACCGGATTCCCGTATGTAAATAGCGGGGATGACGCGGACAGAGGTGATGATATGACGGTAGTACCATTTTATAACATTTTGATCGTTCCCGGAGTGAAGCTCTACTTCCAGAACGATTATTTCGAGGAGCTTGCGGGCAAGGAGGCCGAGGTGGGCGATGATATAGTCTTTGCCATGCTCAAGGACGACAAGCAGCGCGAGGAGGTCAAGCCTGACGACCTGTATCCGATAGGTCTCTCGGGAAAGGTTGAGAGTATAGATGACGACGGAAATGTGGGCATCAGGACTTTAGAGCGCATGGATCTGTTCAATATAGCAGTCAAGGGGCATGACATAACTCTCGAGGCTGTTACGCGCCCGGATGTCGAGGATATATCGGAGAAGGAAATCGGCAAGATATTAAATGACATGCGCGGTGCGATGGTAAACTATATCCAGGGCACGCAGTGGGGCATGATGGCCCGCGGTTATGTGATGCACTGGAAGTCTATCGGCGAGATGATGGTATCGCTTTCTCAGCAGCTCATGCTTTCGAACGACGAGCGCTACGAGATACTTGCCACCGATTCGGTGAGAGACCGCTGCGAGCTTATGGAGAAAGCATTTTACGAGATGCTTGCTCTGATCAAGGTCGAGAGTGAGGCGCAGAATGAGCAGGCCGAACGGCATGAGCAGATATACCGCGAGGATGCCATAAAGAAGCAGATAGAGATACTCGAGAGAAAGCTTGACGAGCTTCACCCGGAAAATGTAACGGACATAAGGAAGTTTGAACAGCTTATCCGTGATTCGGGTATGAACAAGGAAGCGCGGGATGAGGCCGAGAAGGTCTTAAACCGTATGAAGCAGGAGGGAAAGGATAGTCACGAGTACGGTATGCTGTATGATTATCTGGACTTCGTGACAAGCCTTTCGTGGAAGAAGGCGGAGCTTTCCGAGATAGACTTAAACAAGGCCGAGGAGATCTTAGATGAGGATCACTACGGCATGAAGAAGGTCAAGAAGAGGATCATAGAGCAGATGGCCGTGATGGCGTTAAACAAGCGCCAGTCGGGTTCGATACTTCTCTTTGTCGGAGCTCCCGGAACGGGCAAGACCAGTATAGGACAGAGCATAGCGAAGGCTTTGGGGCGAGAGTACGTGAGAGTGAGCTTAGGAGGCGTCAGGGACGAGGCCGAGATCAGAGGCCACAGGAGAACATATATAGGCGCCATGCCGGGACGTATCATGGACGGTATAAAGAGGAGCGGAAGCTCGAATCCCGTTATGGTGCTCGATGAGGTCGATAAGCTTACGAGGGATATGAGCGGCGATCCGTCTTCCGCTTTGCTTGAGGTGCTTGACCCCGAGCAGAACGATACATTTACGGATCACTATGTAAATGTACCGTACGACCTGTCGGATGTGCTTTTTGTATGTACGGCAAACTCGGTTGATACCATACCCGAGCCGCTCTTGAACCGTATGGAGGTTATAGAGTTCAAGAGCTATACCGCCACCGAGAAGAGGGAGATAGCGAAGCGTCACCTGATCCCCAAGGCTATGAAGACCATGGGACTTAAGAAGACTAAGTTCTCCATATCGGATAAGGCCATAGATCAGATAATAGCGGATTATACCATGGAGGCCGGAGTACGTGGCCTGAAGAAGAGAATAGATACACTGTGCCGTGTGGCCGCGGTCAAGCTGGTCAAGGGTGAGGAAAGCAAGGTTTCGGTTATCCCCAAGAAGCTAAAGGAGTATCTTGACAGAAAGCCGATCAGGCACGATAAGATGATGAACCGCGGAAAGGCAGGCGTGGTCACGGGACTTGCCTGGACCTCTGCGGGCGGAGATATACTCTTCATAGAGACCATGCTTGTCAAGGGCAAGGGCGAGATTATCATAACGGGACAGCTCGGAGATGTGATGCGGGAGTCGGCTCAGATAGCGGTCAGCCTGGTCAAGCATATGTATCCCGATAAGGCAAAGCTTTTCGAGGAGAACGATCTTCATATCCACGTACCCGAGGGCGCGGTTCCCAAGGACGGGCCTTCGGCGGGAATAACCTTAGTCACGGCTTTAAGCTCGCTTGTTACGGGCAAGGCGGTCAATCCCGAGTATGCAATGACCGGAGAGGTCAGTCTGCGCGGCGGCGTGATGCCTATCGGAGGACTGCCCGAGAAGCTTATGGCAGCGGACAGGGCCGGTATAAAGAAAGTCTTTATCCCGAAGGACAACGTAGAGGACTTGGAGGATGTGGCGGACGAGGTCAAGGACCGCCTGAAGATAATCCCAGTAAAGAAGATAAAGGATGTACTTGACGAAGTACTGAAATAACAAAAAAGAGGCAGAACGTATTGCTTATTACGTTTCTGCCTCTTTTGTTGAAACTATATCATCTCTTTTGCCGAGTGAAGGTCGCGGTACTTCTTGGGGGTGAGCTTATAGTAGTCCTGAAATGTTGAAGTAAAGTGGCTTTGTGACGAGAACTCAAAGTAGTCTGCAATCTCAGCTATGGAGTAGTCCGAGAACTCAAGCATCTCCGCCGCGGCCTTAAGGCGCTGCTCCCTTATGTAGTTTGAAAGCGGCATGCCGATCTCCTTTGAAAAGAGCTTCGAGAGGTAAGCCGGAGTCATCTCGAGGTAATCGGCTATGTCATTGATCCTGAGCTTCTTGTTCAGGTTGTCATAGATATAATCTATGCAGCGGCTTATCTGCTTGGAGTAGACATTCTTCTTTCTGACGCCCTTCATGCGATCGGTGAAATCCTCAATCATCTTCCATCTGAGCTCGTCGAGCTTTTCTACAGAGTCGAGACGGTCTGCGCGGTCGATGTAGACATCGGTCATATTGTAGGCAACCTCACGCTCGAGGCCTGCTTCCACGCAGTAGCGCGAGACCATGGCGGCCAGTATCACAAAGTGATACATCTGATTCCTGATAGGATCCTTGGAGAGGACTCCGTGCTTCTCGGTAGAATTCTCGTCATTTTCTATAGCACGGAACTTTTTGGCAAGCTCCTTTACGAGTTCTAGGTTGCCTGCGGCGATGGCCTTATACATACCGAACTCCGATGTATAACTTGTGTGATGTATATTCTCTTCGCGCTGGAGAAAAAGCTTATGGTTTATCTCGTGTTTTATATCCATCGGTACACCTCCCTGATCGTTAAAAATAATAAACTTGCACTGTCGTCCGATGCGTCGGACGGTGAATAAAACAGTGTTGCGTAGGTTACAAAAAATACATATTAATGATATACAATTATGCAATGTTTTGCTATTATCATACCAAGTTGAAGCACTTGAGACAGTGCTTCGGTGATTAAGCGTCGAGTCCGCGAGAGCGGTTTCGATATATGGAATCCCCCCAAGATTCATATAGTACAGGGAAACCTGTACGACATTTCTCCTTCGCGTTAGAGATAACGCAAGAGAACCCGCTTTCCCCAGGCGGGTTCTTTCTTTTTGTCCGAAAAAAACCACCAAATACAGTTTATCATGTATAGAATTGATGTGTCAATCGTCAATACTGTGCAAAGAACGCTCTTTTTAGCTTGATTTTATCAGTGTTACAAAGAAATGTCAACTGTATGATTTACAATTTAAAATAGAAAAGTAAATTTAAGTAAAAGAAATTGACATTTACTTAAAACAGTGATAAACTCCAATGTAAATATATAAGAAAAGAGGGGAGGATCATGAAAAAAGTAACTATGAGCGATATCGCGGAGGAGCTTGGCTTAAGCACCGTATCGGTATCAAAAGCGCTTTCCGGCAAGGAAGGTGTGAGTGATGCCATAAGGGAGCAGATCAAGGTCAAGGCCTTTGAGATGGGCTATAAGTATAATTCGGGCTCGAAGGGCTTGATGTTTGAGCAGGGGCTGAGCATAGGGGTGCTGGTATCCGAGACATTTATCTCGGACAATACCTACTACACCATGCTCTATCAGAAGCTCGTCAAGTGTTTTGCGAAGCACGAGGTTTTCTGCATTTTAGAGATAGTCA
>ONVB01000305.1 GCA_900321145.1 uncultured Eubacteriales bacterium
CCTTTACGGCACAAACCCAGACCTTCACCTCACCGTCAAAGTCTTTCATATACTTCATCAGCTCATCCGGGTTTTCTACCTCGTACTCTTCATACTCGAGCTTATCCTTCTCCGGCTTTACATTTGTCAGGAGATATTTATCGCCCTTTTGAACGACATCGGCCCACATTATCACCGTCTTTCCCGTATAATTTAACCCGGCGCTGTTTGAGTACTTTGCATCGTCGGAAGAATCAGTCTCCCTGGCTTCGGTACTTTCCGCTTCTTCCGCGTCGGCCTCTGCCGCAGCACCCTCATAATACGGTGCCTCATCATTCATCTCTTCTTCCGCAGCCTCTGCGGCCATCTCGGCCATAGCTGCCTCGGTAGGTGCGGCGGTAGTCTCAGCAGCGGCAGTCTCGGCCTTGCCCAAAGCCGAAACAGCATCCCCGGAAAAAGACTCCGCGGGCATATCCTTAGATTCCTTGCTGTCATTCTTTCTTCTGTCACCGAAGCCCGCTATAAACACGGGCACTGCGATCACCACCATAAGGATTGCCGCCGCGATAAGACCTATATACGGCTTCATATTTCTCCTTGTCTTAGCTTTCTTTTCTCTTGCCGCATCAAGGCTTATGATATTGCTCTCTCCGGTGGCTTTGATCCCTGCTTCTATCTTATCCCAATAGTCGGGAACATCGGCACTTAATGCTTCCTTATACAGTTTTTCAAGCTCTTCGTTATCCATATCCTATAAACCTCTTAAGCTTCTTTATCGCTTCATTGTAGTGCCACGACACGGTTCCCTGCGGCATGCCCGTAGTTTCCGCTATCTCCCTGAAGGTAAGTCCGGAGCACTTCATATCCATGACTTCCCTTTCCTTATCGCTGAGTCTCTTTCTTGCCTCTTCTATCGTAAGCCGGTTGACCGTACTTTCCTCGACTGAACCCGCACCGACGGATGACGGATCCGCTTTCTCGACCGGCACCCCTTCTTCGTCCGGCGTATCATCTAAGCTCGCCGCTATATGCCCTTCCTTTCGCATGAGATCCAGGGACATATTCTTGGCTATAGTGCATATCCAGGTCTTGTGATAGCCGTTTGCCTTAAATGTACCGGCCAAGTTAAACAGCTTTATAAAGAATTCCGATGCCACATCCTCCGCCTGCTCGCGATTCTTAAGATACTTCAGACAGACAGTATATATAAGCGTCCGATAGGCGAGATAGACCTGCTTTAAGGCATCAGCATCACCCGCAGCCATTCTGCGCATCGCATATTCAAATTCCTCTTCAGACAAGTCCTCACCTTCTTCCTTATATACGAAGCAGTTTCCGGAATTTATGGCAAAACATAAAATATTCTTCCGGGACAGACGCTCACAGGCGACGGGGGCCGGCGACGAGTAAAAACCTCGTCACCAACCCCCGTCTCCCGTGACTGCCCTGCTTTATTCCGTTACAAGAGTCGCTGAACCGTAAGCCTTAAGCGGCTTGCCGTTCTCATCAAACTCCGTTGTGTACCTTACGTGGAAAGGTATCCTGCCCACCGTAAGCGGTATGATCCCTTCCCTGCTCTCGGCCCCCTCTTCAAGGTCCTTAAGCCATTCATAATACATATCGCGGTAATCCATAGGGAAAAGACCGCTCTCAAACACAGGCGCCGGATAGTTCTTTATAACAGGCGGCAGCCCGAGCTCCCTCATACATCTGAAGCAGGGATGCATCTCATGTGTCTTGAATATATACTCCCACGCGTACATATCCACCTGATCAAATGCCGCGCGGAAGAGCCGTTCAGCCTGTCTGTAATCGTCAAACCTTTTTTTCTCGGCCGTGACATTGCGCACCATAGCGTAGAAAAGATACTGCTCACCTGCTTTTCCTATAACGCGGATATTACTTCTCACGCATATCTTATCATCACCGCAGCAATCCGAGTGAATCTCTCTCCAGCAGTCGCACTCTGTCTCTTCACCGGTTTCGATTGCCCTCTTTATGGCATCCTCATACTCTGCCCGTCCGTTATCCGTCATGCCGTCCCAGGGATCGGTATTCAGGATCTCCGATACCTTCGCCCCGCCGCATACCTCCTTGGCATACTTTTGATTTACCCTCATTATACTCGCATGACCGTTAGTATATGTAAATATAGCGGCAGGTCCGACGAAATTGCTGAATATAAGTGTCTCTATAGATTCGGGATCCCAAAAGCGTCCCGCATCCGAAGAATCCTCAAACCTCGTCAACGGTGTTTCGGGACTGTGGTCGAGAATTTTGAGCTTCTCCACAAATTCTGCTTCGGGCACCGGCTTTGAATAAAGATATCCCTGTATATAATTACAGCCTATGCTCCTCATATAGTCAGCCTGACTGCTCGTCTCCACACCCTCTGCGATGACCGGAGTCTCAAGCCACTTGGACATCTGCACGACGGAGCTTATGATGGTACCGCCTCTTCCGCCCACATCTCCGCTTAAGAACCTCATATCGAGCTTTATCATATCTATATCCAGGTCCTTTAAGACGTTCAGCGAAGAGTATCCGCTTCCGAAATCATCCATCTCCACAAGATATCCGTAAGCATGGAGCTTGTCTATTGCGTTAGTCATAACATCCATTCCGGCAATAGCCGAGGACTCTGTGATCTCTATCCTTAAGAAATCGACCGGAATATCATACTTCTTTCTTATCTCCTCGAGCCTATCCACATAGTCGCTTTCAAGTATATCGTGTCTGGACATATTTGCCGATATCGGTACAGGAGAAAGCCCTTCCTGCAGACACTTTTTCTGGAACCGGCATACCTGCTCAAACACATTAAGATCCGCTCTCACTATAAGTCCGTTTTCCTCAAATACAGGGATAAAATCGTTCGGATACTGTATCCCGAACTCCGGGTGCTTAAAGCGCATAAGGGCCTCCGCACCGACCATTCTTCCTGTAGAGTGATTTATCTGCGGTTGATAGTAAACCAGTATATATCCCTTCTCGAGCGCCTCATCAAAGCACCCGGTAAGCTCCTGGGGAGTCATCTTTCTTTCCATCCGATCTGTCCTCCGCTAAAAAACATAATCACCATGTCTAATAAGTCTCTGTCACCACATGTCTTTCTACTTCATAGCCGTTGACAAGGAAGCGGATCCTGCCGTTGACTATCTTTATATCTTCATCCTTTGCAAATGTATCGGTCTTCAATGCAGTATGCACATCCACCTTCGCATCGGAATACTCGATCCTTATGTAGGTTCCTCCCGTCATACCTCCTATGGCAAGAGCTTCCTTACCGGAATTCTCAAGTATGATGCCGGCATGATCCACAAGGAAATCGGTACGTCCGCTCAGTGTACCGATACAGGTCGAACGTTCGGAGCGCAGCGTTACATTTAAGGATGCCTCACGCACGCTCACATCCGCCTTATCTCCAAGCATGCTTCCGATGCCGACGTAGCTTGAACCGCCGCCGTAACACTTGACCGATGAGGTCGCAAGCGATATCTCGGCATTGTTGTTCATAGAGCCGATAAATACACCGTCTACCGCATTTATATCCGATTCTATATTGCAATCCTTTATGTTCAGCTTGACCTCTCCGGATATCGAACCTATACCCACGCTGGTCTCACCGCCGCCGCTTAAGAGTATCTGCCCCTGATTGATGCATATATATCCTCCGCGTCCGGAGCCTACGCATACACCTCTCTTGCCCACAGCGTTGATGATAACCTTGCCGCTCTGCTCGAATACTATGTCTCCGTTTCCTTCCGACTCGACATTGCCGATACCGTAGTAATCGGTACTGTAGAGATCTATCTTCATGGAGCCGTTGCCCTCGAGCACAAGCCTTGAGCTTACCGGAACTCTGATACCGGATTTGTTCAGGAAATTATCACCCACAAGCATAAGCGATACCACGCAGTTCTCACCTATATCTATACACGGTTCGTGATTCTCGCTTGAGAAATATACATTTTCAAGGGTTATCATGCCTGTGTAGCCGGGCTTCACGATCAGACGAATGCCCGTCTGGGTATGCGGCGTACCGATTATCGTCACATCCTGATATACCTGGTTATCCATGCCGACCACGATCTCGTTGTAGCCCTCTCTGTCAAGAGCGCCGAGCGGTATCCTGTTGGTCTTGCCGGCCACGTACTGCATACTTGCGTTTGCGTTCCTGTTGTTTATATAGAAGCCCGAAAGCTCATTCTTTATCTCCTCGGGAATAGAGGAAATGATCTCCGGTGAAGGCTTGGCGGTATAGTAACCCTGGATAAGGTCTACGCCGAGTCTGACCACTGTTCTTAATTCATCGGCCGTCTCAACACCCTCGGCTAAAGCCTTGATACCGTTGTCGTGACAGAACTCTATGATCTCTCTCACGAAATGCTGCTTCTGTGGCTTATTCTGTATGTCGCTTAACAGCGATCTGTCTATCTTTACATAATTCGGCATATATCTGAGAAGGTTATTTACATTGGAATAGCCTGTGCCGTAATCGTCTATCGCTATCTCTATATTCATCTTGCGAAGCCTGTTCTTGAGCTCATCGAGATCCTCGTCATTGAGCTCGGCTTCCTCTGTCAGCTCCACGACTAAGGTCTCCGAATTCTTCTCAAGAAGCATCGCTATGGTCGAGTAATCCGACTCGTAAAGAGGTGTACCCGGTATACTGTTGATAAATACCTTAGCCGGACCGAAGAGCTCCTTGTTCTTATCGAGTATCTCAAGAACATTTACGAAGGTCGCCCTCTCGACATCCACCAAACGCCCCTGCATATTTGCATATTTTATGATCTGCAGCGGAGATATATACTTATCGGTCTTTGAACGCATAAGCGCTTCATAGGAGAATATCTCGCCGTTGCTTGCCTTAACGATAGGCTGGAAGTAGTATGTGAGCAGATTCTCGTCAAGTATCTTCATGACAAGATCGTAGTCCTCCTTCTCCTCTTCGGAGAGCTGCTCATACACATCCGTAGCAGCGGAAAACTTTGATGTCTTAAGCTTGCCTATCTGCTCTATCATGCGCTCGGCCACAGCATATCTTCTGATACATTCAAGCCCTCTCGCAACCGTGCTTATCCACAGGCGGTATATACTGTTGTAGGCGATGGCTTTGGTACCGAAGTTGACCGCGGCATAACCAAAGCACTCCGTACCCGCAAAAACAGGGGTAAAATAGTATGCCGTCGGATAGCTTCTCTTCTTGAAAAGATCCGGAAGGATATCCTTCGTATCAAATACCTGATCAAGGCTTGCGCCGCCGCCGTGATTATTACGGTGGTATCTGACGGCATAGAGCATCCTGTCCG
>ONVB01000028.1 GCA_900321145.1 uncultured Eubacteriales bacterium
ACCGCATTTATCATGGCGGTCAAGGCAGTGGGGCGCAGGGCGGATATTAAGATAAAGAGCAGATTGGGAAAGAGATCCGGTGTGTCCGAGGTTATATATGCTAACCTCGGACTCATTGGTATGTGCGTACTTGTCGTGTTCAAGCTTTATGTATTTGTTCCGGCGGCGCTGATGTTCGTGCTTTTCATCATATGCTCCACCCGCATAGAGAGCGGTATAGCCGACTACGGGGCTGTGGTCGGAACCGCTGTCATCGAGTGGGAATTCATGAAGGGCTACAAGTTCTCCGAGGAGGGCGCGGACAGCAATATAATTATTTTAAAAATTCGTGCAAATCGTAAGCAATATGTGTTAATATGTAACAGGGAAGACAAGGATAAGATAATAAAGATGTTCAAAGACATGCATATCAGGGAAACGGAGGTTATGAAAACATGAGACACCTGATTGACTCAACAGATCTTTCTGTGGCGGAGATTGATGATATACTTGATCTGGCACAGAAAATAATCGACAACAGGGCAGCATACAGCGAGATGTGCAAGGGCAAGAAGCTTGCGACACTTTTCTATGAACCAAGTACAAGGACGAGACTCTCCTTCGAAGCGGCAATGATGGAGTTAGGAGGAAATGTACTTGGTTTTTCTTCGGCCGATGATTCCTCGGTCTCAAAGGGGGAAAGCGTGGGAGATACCGTACGGGTGGTAGGTTGCTATGCGGATATCATAGCCATGAGACATCCTAAGGAGGGCGCACCCATGCGAGCGTCTATGGTATCGCCGGTTCCGATAATCAATGCCGGTGACGGAGGACACAATCACCCTACACAGACACTGACAGACCTCCTTACCTTAAAGAGGGAACGCGGACAGCTCGGCAATTTCACCATAGGGCTTTGCGGCGACCTTAAGTTCGGCCGTACCGTACACTCCCTGATCAAAGCTCTTTCAAGATACGAGGGCATAAACTATGTGCTCATTGCACCGACAGAGTTGAAGCTTCCGGGCTATCTGATAAAGGATGTGTTCGAGGCTGAGGGCTTGCCGTATAAGGAGGTCCTGACCATGGAGGAGGTTATGCCCGAACTCGATGTTCTATACATGACCAGGGTTCAGAAGGAGCGCTTCTTCAACGAGGCTGATTATGTAAGATTGAAGGATACATATATTCTGGATAAAAAGAAGCTTAAGACGGCGAAGCCCGATCTGTCCATACTTCATCCGCTGCCGCGTGTCAACGAGATCGCACCCGAGGTGGATGAGGATCCGCGTGCATGCTACTTCAGACAGGCGTTGAACGGAAAGTTCGTCAGAATGGCACTTATGCTGAAATTACTCGAGTTGGCTTAAAAAGATTCTTCGTCACTGCGTTCCTCAGAATGACACAAGACGGTGTCATCCTGAGCGAAGCGAAGGATCTTGATATTATGGAGGTGCAATAGAATATGAAGATAGACAGTATACAAAACGGAATAGTTCTCGATCATATTACAGCCGGCATGGCTTTAAGGATATACAACCACTTAAAGCTTGACAAGCTTGACTGCTCGGTTGCCATTCTTCAGAATGTAAGAAGCGGGAAGATGGGTAAGAAGGATATCTTAAAGATAGACCAGGAGTATGATGTGAACTTGGATGGGCTCGGATATATAGATCCGAACATAACCGTAAGCATAGTGAAGGACGGCGAGACCGTGGAGAAGAAGAAGGTCGCGCTGCCGCATAAGCTGATCAACATAAAAACCTGCAAGAACCCGCGTTGCATAACAACTATCGAACCGGGTATCCCGCAGGTATTTAAGCTGACCGATGAGGAGAACAGAGTGTACAGATGCATCTACTGTGACGCAAGCTGATAAGATTCTTCGGGCTGCGCCCTCAGAATGACACGTTATGACTCATTCTTCATCATCGCGGGTTATCGAGAACAGTACATCGGTGGTTTCATCGGATCGTTTTGAGGCAAGTACATCGGTGGTTTCCCCGGATGTATGTGCCGCAAGAACGTCCGTTGTTTCATCATTTTCGGAAGGAGTGTCAAGAATAAGTCCGTCGTAGTCATTTACCATGATGACGGCGGTCTTTTCCTCGGGCTCCTTTTTCTTGTGAGTTGCTTTATATGAAAGCAGCAGTATGATGACAGCGAAGAAGACTAAGTATACAAGCCCTCTTCCGCGAGAGAAGACTGATGGCTGTGGATATGACTTTTTGGAGATCATATCCTTGAACGAATCTGCAGCGTAGACACCGAGTCGCACGTGCATGGCGAAGTCGTCATCGCTCTTTAAGAAATACTCATAGCTTGTCTTGCTGGCGTCGCGGTCATCCCATGTGACATCAAGGTTGTACCATTTGTTGTCGAGGCAGACTAAGTTCCAGGCGTGGTTGGTCTCCTTTGCATTTGCGGTATCGGTACCGCCGTAGCCCGTGATGATGCGTGTCCGGACTCCGCAGGAGTTTAAGAGGTAGTAGGTCGCAAGAGCATAGCCCTGGCAGACCATACGTCCGTCACGGAAGCCTTCTATGTCGGTATAGTTGGTGTACTGGTCGCGGTAGTCATACTCGAAATGGTTGCACAGATAGTCGTGAACCTTCTTGACGGTATCGTAATCGTCGTCACATTTTAACTGTGCTGCAAGTTCGTCCATTTGGGCAAAATGTGCATCCATATCCTCCTTGGTATAGGGGAAGCTTACCGTCCTTTTGAGCAGTGTACCGTCGTAGAAAAAGTTTCCTCCGTTTGTGTATCTTGCGAGATAGCAGCCGCTCTTTAGAGGAGCAGCAGCGTCATAGTGGTCATAGAAGTCGCCCGTATGTGCGTAGATTTCCTCCTGGACCGACTCGCTTGTCTTATAGTACTTGACCGTCTGGTGATCAAGTATCTGATCGGCCAGCTTCTTGTGGTAGTCCTCGAGAGAGCTTATCGACTCGTAGTCCACCGCGCGGGCTCTTATACCGTATGCAAAAATGACCGAAATAAGTGTAAATGCAAAGAAAAGCAGACTAAGCTTCTTTAGATTCTTTCCGCACATGACCGCACCTTCTTACATCTCATCGAATTCTTCTTCGTCCATAAGCTCGTCGAAGCGGTCGGCTACAGCCTCGAACTCATCATCGTCCTCGATGTCAAACAGCTCTATATCGCCGTCCTTGTCCTTCTCATACCTGTAAAGATATACGTCGTCCTCGTCATAACCGTCGATCACCCTGTCCGGAAGCAGGGCGATATAATCCTTGTCGCCTATTGGAAATGTGGCGATTATATCGCAGTTGACCTCCGAACCGTCCTCTAAGGTTATGGTGACGGTATCTTCGTCTTCGTCTTCGTATTCTTCGTTGTTCATTGTATCTGACATAGTATTTCACCTCACTGTTAAAATAATAAATGACTATAACATATTTTCATTATCATGTCACCTTGATATTAGTCATAAAAAATGATATATTACAGAAATTGTAATGTTTATCGAAGGTCGGAGACTGCGATACATTTGCAAAATAATAAAGCGAAAAAGGGGGTACAGACCTTGAGAAAGAAAAAGGATGATGACGCGGATATAGTTATAGACGAGAAAGCCGAGAAAGCAAAAAAGGCCGGCAAGGTATCCGCAAGGGTAGCGGTGATCATTATCATTTTGATCGCAATTTTCCTCTTGATCAACGGAAGCTACTACTATGTAAATGAGCAGGACAACGCCGTGGTGACCATGTTCGGTGATGTGGTGAGGACAGATACGGCAGGGCTGTATTTTAAAATACCTTTTATACAGAAGGTGCATAAGGTGGATGTGACCACGCACGGTACGGGTATCGGCTATACCATAGCCGGAAACGGACAGAATATAACCGACGAGTACAACGGTATCATGATCACCTCGGACTTTAACCTGCTCAATATAGATTTCTATCTTGAGTATAAGGTGTCGGATCCGGTGGCTTATCTTTTTAATTCCGATAACCCCGAGGAGATATTGCAGGACATAGCCTTAGCCAGCATCAGGTCAGTGGTTTCAAACTACACGGTTGACGAGGCCATGACTACGGGAAAGAGTGTGATTCAGTCTGTGGTCAAGGAAGAGATGGTCAAGGAGCTTTCAAAGCATGACATAGGTCTTCAGGTTATAAATATTACCGTTCAGGACTCCGAGCCGCCAACCCAGGATATAATCTCGGCCTTTAAGGCGGTCGAGACTGCAAAGCAGGGGGCGGATACAGCCAAGAACAATGCTTTAAAGTACCAGAATCAGGAGCTTCCGAACGCAACAGCCAAGGCTGACAAGATAAGAAAGGATGCTGAAGCGAAAAAGGAGGCACGTATCGCCGAGGGCGAGGGCCAGGTCGCAAGGCTTAATCAGATCTATGAACAGTACAAGAGATATCCTCTTATCACCAAGAAGAGAATGTTCTATGAGACTATGGAGGAGCTTCTCCCGGGTTTGAAGATCATCATCACGGACGGTACAACGGATACGATATATCCGCTTGAGAGCTTCGCCGATGTGAACTCAACCACGACAAATAACTACACGGAGTCTACGGAAAGCAAGACCACGGAAGAGGAGGGCGAGAACAATGAAGAAGGCAATTAAGAGAAGTCTGTTTGTCATAATCGTGATCGGATTGATCATAGTTCTTTATAACGCGCTTTATACCGTGGGTTACAACAACTATGCACTCGTCAAGCAGTTCGGAAAGATAACCAGGATAGACGAGAACCCGGGGCTTCATATCAAGACGCCGTTTATAGAGAATGTCCAGCTCGTGTACAAGGGAAAGAGGATATATGATATACCTGCGAGTGACGTCATAACCAAGGATAAGAAGTCTATGATAGCCGACGACTATGTGATATGGCAGGTAAATGACCCGGCGAAGTACTACAAAACTCTCGGAGCCGTGGATGCAAGAGCCGATGAGCGTATCGATGCCGCGGTTTACAACGCGACTAAGAATACCATATCCTCCATGACACAGGATGAGGTCATAGCCGCAAGAGGAGCACAGCTTACGGAGACCATTACCAAAGAGGCCAACTCGGACATAGCGGAGTACGGTATCGTGATCCTGACAGCCGAGATAAAGGCTCTTGACCTGCCGGATGACAACAAGAATGCGGTATACGAGAGAATGATATCCGAGAGGCAGAACATAGCCGCAAGCTATACCGCGCAGGGCGAGTCTGAGGCTCAGATAATCAAGAACGAGACCGACAAGGAGGTTACCATAACTCTTGCCGAGGCTGAAAAGGATGCAGAGCAGATAATCGCCGAGGGCGAGGCTGAGTATATGCGCATATTGTCCGAGGCTTATAATAATGCGGAGAAGGCGGATTTTTATAATTACATTCGCGGGCTTGACGCGCTTAAGTCATCGCTGAAGGGAAAGAACAATACACTTATATTGGATAAAGATTCCGAGCTTGTGAAGATACTGTACGGAGTTGAAGAAGTTAAAGAAGATTAAGAAGATTAGGTTTCCGGAGGAGAAGCTGCGGACTGCCGAATTGGATATGTTAGAGTTATAGGATACAGGATAGGATAATGGTAAACGACGATAAGACAAAGGATAGCCTCAGTGCAAGGGAAAAGGGCGATATATACTGGCGGAAGCTGAAATATAATTTAAGAGCTGTAAGACAGAAGGAAAAGGATGTAGATGAGTCCAGATCGGGCAGAGCGTTAGCACTTGAGCTTCTCGAAAGATATAATTCCGAGAAGGAAAAACTGTCTGAGTACACTGAGAGGATATGTGGAAACGAGTTCAGTAGAAGACCGCCGACAGCAACAGGAGAGCTTAGCTATAAGGAAAATATACTTCATGTGATGCTGTCTTTGGAGCTGTTTAAGGTTATAGTCAGTGATACGGCAATGAAG
>ONVB01000062.1 GCA_900321145.1 uncultured Eubacteriales bacterium
CCGCATGTTTGTCTATCAGAACGACTGGAAGGTTATCCCTATGGCCGGATTTATAGCCATGCTGGTAAGCTTTGTGGTTCGCGACATCTACAGTGTAACTATGGAAGGATCGCTGAAGGGTGCCGTGGCGATGATGTGCGTTTCCCTTTGGAACGGTTTCTTCAACTCAATCCAGGTTGTATGCCGCGAGAGAAGCATAATCAAGAGAGAGCACCGCTCCGGTATGCACATTTCGTCATACATATTTGCACATATGGTTTATCAGGCATTTTTGTGCGGATTGCAGACGATAGTTACGGTTGGGGTTTTCCTGATGATGAAGGTTCATTTCCCTGACACTGCAGTTGTATCGGGATACTTCCTGGTAGATTTCCTGGTAACCTTATTCCTTATAACCTATGCGGCTGATATGCTGTCACTGTTCATATCCTGTCTGGTAAGAACAACTACGGCAGCCATGACCGTTATGCCGCTCGTGCTTATGGTGCAGCTTATATTCTCCGGCGGTCTTTTTGCCGTACCCGAGAGCATGAAGCCGCTTTCGGCTGTTATGATCTCCAATCACGGAAGTGCTGCGCTCGCGGCGGAGGGGAATTACAACGATCTTCCGGCGGCAACCGGCTGGACTTTGATAGAGAAGATGGGCAAGCGCGAGGGTGCCGATCCGAGGATAAAAGAAGCCATAGAAAAGCTCAAAGAAACCGGAATGGATAACATGATCAAGACCGAGACAGCAAAATCCGGCTACAACAAGAACTACGAAAATACTTACGAGAATATAAAACACAGGTGGCATCTGCTGCTGGTATTCGCGGGAATTTATGCGCTATGCGCCGTGATCACGCTGGAATTCATAGACAGGGACAGAAGGTGACCGGTGTCATCCTGAGCGAAGAGAAGGATCTTTCATTTAAAACGAAACCTCCCACAACTGCAACTGTGGGAGGTTTTATTTAGAATTTGATATAAAATCGAAGTAAGTTTTATTGTCGTTTATAGGATTTTATAGTTTTTATAACTGTTTATAGCTGTTTATAGTTTATGTCTGTTCTTCTTATTCAAAATGTCCCGCTACAAGCTTCAGATTCTCTATGATCGGAAGATGCTGGGGACATACGCCTTCGCACTGACCGCAGCCGACACAGGCGCTTGCCTTGCCGAATGATGCGGTGAGCCTGTCGTAGTACTCGCCCTGCGGCGTCCAGCCCTTCTCCTTGACCTCCTGCAGGTCGGCATTGTAAAGCGAGAAGTACTTCGGTATGGCTATCTTCATCGGACAGCCGTCCACGCAGTATGCACAGCCCGTACACGGGATGGCTATGTTGGAATTGATCAGGTTGGTTGCCTGCAGCACCAGGTTCTTCTCCGTATCGTTAAGCGGTACGAAGTCCTGCATATATCCTGTGTTGTCCAAGAGCTGTTCCATGTTGCTCATGCCGCTTAAGACCATCTTTACATTTTCCAAAGAAGCTACAAAGCGGATGGCCCACGACGGTACGGACATCTCTGGGTTGTAATCCTTGAAGAGCTTGCTTACGCTCTCCGGTACATTTGCAAGAGTTCCGCCCTTGACCGGCTCCATGACTATCACGGGTTTGCCGTGCTTCGTGGCCGCCTCGTAGCAGAGCCTGGACTGGATGGCGTTGCTCTCCCAGTCGAGGTAGTTGATCTGAAGCTGAACGAACTCCATCTCCGGGTGCTCTGTCAGGGCCTTGTCCACAAACTCGGCATTGTCGTGACATGAGAAGCCGATATGCTTAACCAGACCTTTTTCCTTCTTGTCCATGATCCAGTTGAAGCAGTCAAGTTCGTTGTATATCTTATAATGCCCCTCGCCCATGTCGTGGAGAAGATAGTAGTCGAAGTACCCTGCGCCGGTCTTCCTGAGCTGCTCGTTGAATATGCGGTCGCGGTCCTCCTTGGTTTTTAAGAAGCCTGCATGAAGCTTTGTGGCCAGAGTGTAGGTGTCTCTCGGGTGTCTCGAGGTAAGTACTTCCTTTACGGCATCCTCACTCTTGAAGGCGCAGTACATCCACGCTGTATCAAAGTAGGTAAAACCTCTTTCGATAAATGCGTCGACCATCTTCTTTGTGAGCTCAAGGTCTATGCTGCCTCCGTCGTTCGGATCGGTAAGCGGCAGTCTCATAAGTCCGAAGCCGAGCTTCTTTGTGTTGAATATGTCCATGTTTCGCCCTCCATCTTTAAGATCCTTCACCTCTACTGTATTGACACGATTCCGGCCCGAAGAGATCTTCTTATCTGTTATAGTGTTGAGTTGGTTTTACTGACAAAATACCTGTTCAAGATTATACCATAATAACGAAGTGATAAAAACAAAAAGTTTAAGAGAAATGAAAGACCTGTGCGGATAACATTTATAGGAAAAGATGGACGCTGAATTGTAAAAAAAGATGGATGTTTGGGTCTGCTGAGAGGGAAAAAACGTTGAAGTGTGCGGAAGATAAGGGTATAATAAATAAGATTGTGCATAGGGGCCTCTGCATAGAGCATGGCGGCAGGATGCGCGAAAAGAATATATGAAGCAGGAGCAATATCATGGCAGATAAAAAAAGAAAGACAATAGTGCTTACGGGCGGGGGTACCGCAGGGCATGTGACACCGAATGTGGCGCTGATCCCGGAGCTTAGGAAGAGAGGCTACAAGGTTTACTATATAGGCTCAAAGGATGGCCCGGAGAGAGAGATGATGAGGGAGCTTAAGGTTCCGTACTATGCGGTAAAGACCGGAAAGCTGTGGAGATATCTCACCTGGCATAATCTGACTGCGCCGTTCAGGGTGATCAGAGGCTACAATATGTCGAAGCTTGCATTAGGTATCATAAAGCCGGATGTGGTCTTCTCCAAAGGGGGATTTGTGGCGGTTCCGGCTGTTACTGCAGCACAGAAGCTTGGCATACCGACCATCATACATGAGTCCGATATGACACCGGGGCTTGCGAACAAGATATGCATGCGCAAGGCTGAAAAGATATGCTGTAACTTCCCTGAGACGGTCGATACATTTCCGGAGGGCAAGGCCCTGGTTACGGGGACTCCGATAAGAAAGGAACTCTACGAGGGCGACAGGCAGAAGGGACTTGAGTTTACGGGACTTTCGGGTAAGAAGCCGGTGCTTCTTGCCATGGGAGGAAGCCAGGGCGCAGGTGCCATAAATGATGCGATACGCGAAAACCTTGACGAGCTGCTTGCAGCCTTCGACATAGTGCATCTGTGCGGTGAGGGCAAGCTGGATGAGACGCTGACCGGGCGCGAGGGTTATGTGCAGTATGAGTACATATCCGCAGAGCTGCCGGACCTCTTTGCGCTGTGTGACATAGTGGTTTCAAGGGCCGGAGCAAATGCGATATTTGAGCTTCTCTCACTGAAGAAGCCTGCTCTGCTTATACCGCTCGGCTTGAATCAGAGCAGGGGAGATCAGATATTGAATGCCGAGTCCTTCAAGAAGCAGGGATTCGTGGAGGTTCTGGATGAGACCACCATGACGAAGCAGGAATTCATCGATACGGTCATGAAGATATATAATGACAGAGAGACATATATAGCGAATATGAACACCTACACCGGCATGAACTCTATCAAGGTCATAGCAGATCTGATAGACGAGGTGTGCAGGGAAAACAAGGCATGATCAAGTGTCTTGGCAGTCGGACATATGAGGAAAAAAGATATAATAAAAATGATAATGCAGCACGCAGTACTGCCGGCAGTCTACAGAGCGGCATGCCTGACTAACAGAGTAGACAAAAAGCTGGTGGTACTTGCGGATGCACATAACAGGAAATGTCCCGTATATATGCGTACGCTGGCAGCGGAATTGAAGAAGCGTGGGTATAAGGTGCGGGGCTTCTTTTTTGACACGGCCCTCTCCGGTCGGCTTGATGTACTGCGCAGGATGTGCAGCTTTATGAAGCTTTATGCGCAGGCCGGTACGGTGGTGATATGCGATAACTTCCTTCCTGTCGCATCCTGCCGAAAGAGGAAGAAAACCAGGGTCGTGCAGCTTTGGCACGGGTGCGGGGCATATAAGAAGTTCGGATACGATACGACGGATGATATACCCCGGTATTACAAAGGAAATGTGTACAGGAATTATGATCTGGTAACTGTAAGCAGTGAGTATTGTGCGCCGTTCTTTGAGTCTGCCATGCGCGCCAAGGCGGGTGTGGTGAGACCGGTGGGTGTTCCGGCAACGGATATACTGATCGACGATGCGTGGATGAGCAGGGCAAGAAGGCGCTTCTTTGAGGCGTGTCCCGACGCCGTGGGAAAGAAGGTTGTTCTGTGGGCGCCTACATTCCGGGGAAGGGCTGACGGGACAGCGAGCGACAGAGATGACGGGACAATGAGTGTGAGAGCCAACGGGACAGTGAGCGTGAGGACAGACAGAACAGCGAGTGTGAGGACAGGCGGTACGGAGGAAGAAAACGACCTCCGCGGAGCTGAGTATATAGACAGGCTGAGTAAATTCAATGATGTCTACCTGATTAGACATGATCATCCGCACAGTGATCGTCCGGAAGTGAATGCCGGGAAAAATGAAGCGGCGGATGACAGACTCGAAATGCCGGATAGAAAAACTGCGGCAGATTTTGATATATATACGCTGATTGCGGTTTCGGACCTGCTGATAACGGATTACTCCTCCGTATGCTACGATTTTGTGCTTGCGGGCAAGCCTGTGATCTTCTTTATGCCGGATCATGAGGAGTATATGGAAAGGCGTGGCTTCTATATGGGGATTGACGAGCTTCCGGGGCCTGTCGTTACGGACGAGGAGCGGATAGTGACCGAGGTTGCCAAAGTTCTTGCGACAGGTCGATGTGACGGTAGCCTGACTAAAGAAGAATTCTTAAGAAAGTATATGTCATCCTGTGACGGAAGGTCGACTGAAAGGGTAGCGGACATAATAGATGAGTGGCATGGTAAACGGGATAAAGAAAAGGATACTTAAGACAAAAGCAGGAAAAGCTCTTTATAAGCGTGCGAAGAAGATATACCGCTTTATGCACCTGAAGGTGATATATCCGAGATTGTATACTAACAGTATAGACAAAAAGTCTAACAGCGTAGACGCTAACAAGGCAAAGCTCAAAAAAGCAGTATTCGTAGCAGTGAGAAATGAAGAGTTCAAGGAGGAAAGTATCCCTGACAACTTCAGACTGGTATATAAGAGGCTGGTCAAGACAGGGACTTATCGCATATCGACTCATACACTTCGCTCGGGTTTCGCGGGGCATAAGGAGTATGCACTGCGTTGCAAGGCCATGATCAGGGATATAGCGGATGCGGATGTTGTGCTGATAAGCGACTCCTCCGAGGTTATTGCATGCCTTCCCTTAAGAAAAGAGACCCGGGTGATCCAGCTCTGGCATGCGTGCGGGGCATTTAAAAAGTTTGGTATGAGTACTGCGGAGCTTATATTCGGAGAAGACAGGAAGACTCTGATGAAGTATCCTTATCACGGTAACTACAGTTTGGTCACTGTTTCAAGTCCTGAGGTTGTGTGGGCTTATGAGGAGGCCATGTCCCTTGAGGGCAAGGGAGTGGTAAAGCCCGTTGGCGTATCGAGAACGGATGTGTTCTATGATGAGGAGTTCTTAAGACAGGC
>ONVB01000037.1 GCA_900321145.1 uncultured Eubacteriales bacterium
GCTGCTCCAGTATAACCGTATGATCGAGCAGGCAGAGCAGTATCTTGCGGCCAAAGACAGCAAGATGTCCTTTTACACGGAGCGTCATCAAAAGGTGCGTACGCTTTTAGAGCACCTTCGGGATAAACGGGAGGTATTGATCGTAAACGACCGGCACGTCGAGGAGCTTGCAGATGTCAGGCAACACAGGAACGTAGGTATCGAGCTGCTTCACGACGATGAATGTCAGGAGGATACATTAAGTCTTTTGAGGGGGCTGGTATCCGCCGTTCCGGCGGACAGACGGGAGTTTGAGGCGAAGAAAAAGAGCATAATGAACGATTATCAAAAGCTGATAAGACGCGTGAAAGGGATTTCGAATTCCTTCTGTATTTTTTCTGCCGCCAAGAAAAGAAAACAGGCCGCAAAAAGACAGCTTGCGCAGCTTGAAAAAGAATTCACAAAGTTTTCAGCTTTATCATTTGATACGATGAAGCCCGATCAGGTATTTTGCACCTGGGAAAATAACTATGATTATCCTGTTGTGGAGCTTGACGACATGTTTGTAAAGCAGCATCCGGGAATACAATACTCAGGACCGGAGTATGAAGACGGATACCGGATTTTGTCTAACATGCTGGATGTTCGGGAGCTCTTTGTGGTCGGGGACAGGAAGGTAAAGAGCGGGGATGAGGAATACTATATTTTGCCGGAAGCCCAGGGGATTACAATAGATGCCGCATATGAAAAGGCAGAGGAGCTTGGTCTGCCTCTCATGTATTCCGAGGAGGCAGCAGAGCAGCTTCAGAATATACAGATCATAGATTTTATCATGGGGCAGACTAACCGCAATGAGGAAAGCTTTGAAGTAAAATGCGGGGTAAAGAATATAGAAAATGTGGATTACCTGGTGATCACCGATGTGAAGGTCAGGGATCACAGCTGCAGTCTGAGCGAGGAGTCTCCGGAGGAGCTTAACAAGGCTGAGAGTAGTATTCGTAAGAACAAAAAACAGCTCTATGTAGAGATGGATAAATTAAATGAACAGCAAAAGGCAGATCTCGCTAAAGAACAAGAAAGACAATTTGCGGATAAGGGAGATCAGATTCTGATCACCGGATATAACTATGCGCTCGCAGACAGGATCATCGATCTGGATGAGAAAAGACTGCTTGGTTATTTCAGATCTCTCGGCATGGAGGATAAGGTGGTAGATGCCGTGGGAAAACGGCTGGAGAAGGTCAAAGCGCTGCTTAAGGAGGATAGGGACGAGGGCTTCAGACACAGACGCGAGGAGCAGGCTGAAGAGATAAAGAAAAACAAAATGCAGGGCTATATGCGCGTTGCGAAGAGAAAGAAACTGGTATTGCAGAGCAAGTATTCCTATATTCATTCCGGCCTGGTCCAGGATACGGGCTCGCAGGACTATGATGATGTGAAAGAAATCAACAGAAAGGATTCCGATAAAGTCAAATCGGTACAATCTGTGTATGAGAAGTTTGACCGTCTTAAAATCAACCTGAATGCCGATAAAGAGAAACTTGCGGGAATAGCGACTAAAGAAGAGACTTTGGAGGTTTTGAAGGCAATCGAGGAATACGGCGACTGCGATTTTGACTGGGAGAGGTTGGAAACGCAGGGTATACACGTTTTCGAATGGAAGGAGCTGATGGAAAGATTCGAACCGGAAAGAGTAAGCAGTTTTCAGGGTGATGATGCGGATAAGCTCTTTTTTGAAAAGGAAGGTGATCCGGCGCAATACTTTGAACGTATGCGATCCGTTCGCTTGAGAAAAGCGCTGAATGCCATAAAGCTGAGGATAGGAGAACTTGAAAAAAAGCAGAAAAAGGATGATTATGACAACGAGGAATTAGCGAAGCTGACAGAATATCTTCACATGCTTGATCACAATACGAAGGGAGAACTGGTCGTCCCACCGAACACGAAGGTAAAAAAAGTAAAAGATACGCAGTTTACAAGTGATTATACGTTCAAGGATGCGCGTGATATAGAGCTCTTTCCCGAAAAACCCATGCTTTCGGATCTGATTCAGGGAAATATAGGAAACTGTTATCTGATCGCAACTTTAGGGAGTGTACTGGAAGCAGATCCGACCTTTATCCAAAAGCATATGAAGGATAACGGGGACGGTACTGTTACGGTAAAGCTCTATACGGAAAACTTTTTTGGCGAAGGATATTCACCAACCTATGTAACGGTAGATAAAACGATCGCCTATAACAATGAAGGCCGTATGGTGGGTTCCATGGGTGCGCTCTGGGTCAAGCTCTACGAAAAGGCTATTGCGGCTGCAGGAATCAAACAGTCTTTCTTTAGTGCATATAATATTAATCTCCTCGATGGCGGTAATTCACAAGATGCTCTGGGGTGGATCACCGGGAAACGGGGAAAGGATGATCTTGAGAACTTATCGACCGGAGGAGGCGAAACATGTTTCCAGATGCCGAGTAATTGGAAGTATAGGGATAAAAAAACCAACAAAATAGGATATACAAATACGTTCCTGCATAGAGTGGAAAATGTAAAGAAAAAACTTAAAAAGATGCTGGATCGGAAGGCGATCGTTGTAGCGGGAGCATTTCGTAACCTGGCGGGTTCACCGGGAGTTGGAAAAAACGGTGAAAATGTTCGGCGCGGCATTGCCGGTCAGCATTCATATACCGTGCTTAACATGGAAGAGATCAACGGAGAAACCTATGTGAGGATACGTAATCCCTGGGGTGTCGGAGTGGTGGAAACGGTTCAAAATGAGCTTACCGGAAAGATCTTTATCAGGGAGGCGGATTCTGACATATATCACGGAAGCTGCCTGCTGCATATCAATACTTTTGTGGAGCACTGTTATTCACTTAATTATGTGCTCAAAGGTGATGTTGAGGGCATGAAATGATGTGTGCTTTGTCCAATCAATGCTTCGGCCCGGCACCGGAAAACATTGTAATATTCTTTTGATGATAGTATAATTATAGTCTCGTGTTTCCCGAGCCTTATCGGAGTGGGAGGCGTGAGTTTTACGACGTATCAGCGAAGTAAAAAACAGACGCGCTTGTGAAGGTGCTTTCGGATGTGATCGGAACGAGGGCTTAGCGGGAATTCACGTGATATGCAAAAAGAAAGAGTTTTCAATTGGATAGTGTAAAGTGATTTATGAAAAGATTCTTCGGGCTGCGCCCTCGGAATGACATGATGTCATCCTGAGCGAAGCGAAGGATCTTGAAAAGAAGATTATGGAAAAGAAAATCCGGAAAGAGAGGATGATAAGATGAAAGTAGCAGTGATAATGGGTTCAACAAGTGATCTGGATAAGGTATCGCCGGCAGTGAGCATTCTTAAAGACTACGGTGTAGCGGTTGATGTGAGGTGTCTGTCGGCACACAGGGCACATGAAGGACTTGCGAAGTTCGTAGCTGAGGCAAACGGAAACGGAACTGAGGTTATCATTACCGCGGCGGGTATGGCTGCGGCGCTCCCGGGAGTTGTAGCTTCGCAGACAGTACTTCCGGTTATAGGAGTGCCGCTTTCGGGTTCGGTGCTTGACGGTATGGATGCCTTAATGTCTGTAGTTCAGATGCCGTCGGGAATACCGGTTGCAACGGTTGCCATAAACGGAAGCAAGAATGCGGCTTATCTTGCTTTGCAGATAATCGGCGTGTCACATCCGGAGGTAAGAGAAAAGCTTCTTGCTGAAAGGCAGCAGATGGAGGCAAGTGCCATGAAGGCAAATGAAGAGGTTATGGCGAAGTTTGCGTAACTGTGTACAGTTATCATACATTGTCATCCTGAGCAACAGGAAGGATCTTTATAAAAAGGGGTACAAGATCGGAAAGATCGGTGAGTATGAAGAAAAACGATGAATATGTAATCGACATAACAGATATGAGTACAGAGGGTGAAGGCGTGGGCCATGTGGAGACAGATGGCACACGCCTTGCTGTGTTTGTAAAGGACGCGGTTGTCGGTGATCGTGCGAGGGTAAAGCTTACCAAGCTTAAGAAGAACTATGCGTACGGACGGCTCATGGAGGTGATCACTCCCGGAGAGGACAGGGTGGAACCTGCATGCCCGCTTGCATCAAGGTGTGGTGGCTGCAGTATGATGCAGCTTTCATATGACAGGCAGCTTGAGCTTAAGAAGAAGCGAGTTCTTGATGTGCTCGAGAGAATAGGAGGAGTCGAGTCTCCCGATTCTTTATTTGAAGGTGTAACGGGTATGGAGCAGCCGTTTCATTTTCGGAACAAGATGCAGTTTCCTGTCGGACTTGACCGAGACGGCAGGGTGGTCATAGGCTTTTATGCGGGCAGGACGCACAGCATAATCGATATGGACTCGTGTGCGATCGGTCATCCTGTAAATGACTACATCATTAGACATATCAGAGGCTGGCTTGAACAAAACCAGGAAAAAACAGGCTGCTTTGTCTATGATGAGGAGGCTCATAGCGGAGTTGTCAGACA
>ONVB01000150.1 GCA_900321145.1 uncultured Eubacteriales bacterium
CCGTCAAGAAGTGAGAGGTTACAGTCCTCCTGATAGTAAATCTTTGCATCCATTTTTAGTTCCTCCTAAATATATTAATATGCCGAAATATCGGCTAATGGAATCTTATTATTCTCCGGCAGTTCTTGTGAGACCCGTAAGACCTGTTCTTACCATCTCCGATATCCTGAAGCCGTCAAGAAGCTTTATAAATGCTTCGATCTTGTTGGTGTTGCCTGTCATCTCGATCATAACCGAATCTGCGGACACATCGACCACCTGAGCTCTGAACACATTTGCAAGAGAGATGATCTGCTGTCTCTCGGTCATATCCGTCAGTATCTTGACAAGCATAAGCTCTCTTACTACGGACTCTCCGCCTTTAAGCTCTGTGATGGTCTTCACGTCCTCAAGCTTTAAGAGCTGCTTCTTGATCTGACTTAATATAAGGTCATCACCGCTCACGGCAACCGTCATACGCGAGAATTTCGGATCCTCGGTAATACCCACCGTCAAACTGTCAATATTATATCCTCTTCTGGAAAAAAGTCCGGCAACCCTGGCAAGAACGCCCGATGTGTTGTCGACAAGTAGTGATAAAACCATTTTCTTCATGAGATTGATCCACCTTTCAAAAACTAAGTATGTATTTTAATCTTTTTAATTATCAAAGTCAAGAGCCATAAAGCTACCAGTACAAGATAACCGGCATACCTTCCTGTGCATACTCGTACATAGTGGCCACGGCGTCATAAGGAAGATTGACACAGCCGTGCGAGCCGTCATAGGTATAGATATTTCCGCCGAACGCTCCGCGCCATGTCGCGTCGTGAAGTCCTATGCCCGGATAAAACTGTATCCAGTACTGAACCACCGTCACATATTCCTTATTCTGCCCCTCAAGTGTCGCAGGCGACGACTTATGGTCTATGGGGTAGATTCCCGCGGGAGTCGACATATTCGGATAGTTTCCGGATACACAGTCGGCCTCGGCAACTATAGTGCCGTTCACATACATCCACACGTGCTGTCCGGAAAGATCCACCTCGACATAGGTATTTCCTATGTCGCTATGCTCGTCCATATAGAATCCGGTGCTCGAAAAATCCGGTGTGAGTTCAAAGTCCCTCTTCTGCGAAAGCTCATAATAAAGCTCCGAGAAAAGCTCCTCAGGATCGAACTCCCAGCCGTAATAACCGTCCTCTATCGTAACCACTCTTCCGCTATGAGTGGTAAACGTCCTCGGATGCTCGAGTGTGGCAAAACGATCATACAGTCTGTTGGTAAGAGACTCCACATTGTTCGAGGACAATCTGATGGTTCCGTCACTGCTTAAATATCCTATCTTCGAAAGCTCATCCCTCGGAATATAATACTTATAATCACCGAAGCAGATAGCACACTTTAAGTCGAGAAAGTATTCACAGGTTTTTACAAGCTGTTTTATCTCGGGCGAGTCCTCGGTAAGCTCCGGTGCTTCATAGCAGCCGGTGGCATAAAGGTCTATGGCATGCGCATTCTCGTCTATCGCTTTCTCGATAGTCTTGTAGGTTCTCTCTATATCAAGCCTTGTTCCCTGCTCGGCCTTGGTCACTACGACATCACCGTTCTCCATCTTTACGCTTGCATCCTTAGAGGGCTTCATGCTGTCGATATCCATAAAATCAAGACTGTTTATATATTCCCTTAATCTGGATCTGTCATATTTTACGACATAACTCTCCGAAAACTCATCCTTTGCGAACACGCTTCCCACCCAGAGAAACGGATTCTGAAGCTCCAGACTGTCCTCAACAGGTGTCGCAAATTCCGTGCGCAGACTGCCCATGCCCGGCTTAAGCTTCACATCACCGCCTATATAATATATATTTATATCATAGTTCTCACGGTCAACAGCAAGCTTCTGCTCCACCTCTTCGACGGTACACATGCCGATATTGTAGCCGTTCATATAACTGTTCGGTGTGAAATGACTCGTAAAGAACAGAACTCCGGCAAAGTATACAAGCGCCAGTGTAAGGACGAGAACTATCAGAGCTACCTGCCAGCCCCTTATACCCTTTTTTCTGATCTTCGGGATGGCGTTAAACGGCTCCTTAAGCTCTGCCGCATCCCCGGTGTTTGTTTCTATTTTTTCTCCGGACTTTTCTTCTTCGTCAGGTCTTAATATATCTTTCTTAGACATTGTCTTCCCCTAAAATATAAAATGCTTATTTGTCATCTCGCGCAATGATCCGGCGTGACATCTCATAAGCTTTATGAAGTATAATCCATTACGGATCATTTTTCAATAGCGTTACGGACATTATCTCAGGCTTATTAAACACCCTGAGCTTTATCAGATGTGTCCCGAGACCGTTGGTCAGGAGCATGGTCGTCCTGCCCTTCTCGTACCTTCCGTAGTCATACTTCGGAAAGGGCTTAAGCC
>ONVB01000032.1 GCA_900321145.1 uncultured Eubacteriales bacterium
CCTTACTGTCATTAAAAAATGCAAATCAGGAATAAACAGGAGCCGCCTGTCTTAAGGCTGCCCCTGTTTACATGCATTCTTTATGATCCAAATTTTGTTCTACAGTTCATTTACCACCGTGACAGGCCTTGCCAGACTGATTTCAAGGTTTCCGTTGCGCTTTCTCAGCTCGTCCATCATCTCCTTGACGGATGCGTTTTCCCTGACGGTAACATCCATTGATATCTTGTACAGGCTGCCCATGTTCGCGGTCTTGACCTCGGTTATCTCGTGCTGTACGAGATACTTGTCGAGGATGTCGTCAAACTTTCCTTCAAAATCAAGGTTCTCGGGAACCGTGATCTTCAAAACTCTCACCTCATGCTCCTTGCCACCGAAGGTCGACATATTGAGTATGAGATTGATCACCGATACGATGACCGTGAAGAACATCGCTATACCTATATAGCCCATGCCGGTCGCAAGTCCGACAGCCATGGCCAGAAAGATAGAAGTTATCTCCTGCCCCGTACCCGGAGCGGATCTGAACCTTACCAGGCTGAAGGCTCCGGCTACGGCAACACCTGCTCCGATGTTGCCGTTCACGAGCATTATCACAAGCTCGACTATGACCGGAAGGAGGGTTAAAGTTATCGCATAGCTCTTTGAAGTCTTATTTTTAACCATGTAGAGAGCGGCTATCAAAAATCCGCATAAGAGCGAAACTCCCGTAGTGATCAAAAACTCTGTTCCCGTAAATGTTCCCTCTGTGATTATAGATGCGAATAAATTATCAAGCATAAGCCACCTCTCCTTTCCCTGCATGCATCGCATAAGCTCCGGCTACCATACTGCCGACTCTGTTCATAGTCATCATGTCCACATATCCCCTGCCGTACTTCGAGAAGCTTGCCGGGAAGATCATAAGCTCACTGAATATCCTGCTTAATTCCACGGACATAGCGCCCAAGATCTTGACCTCCATAAGCACCTGCCCTTCTTTAAGAAGAGGTCTTCCGTAGCCTCCGTGACGAAGGTCGAGATCATTTGTCCTCCAGCAGATATTCCTGTCAAATGTGATCCTGAGCTCGGGATCGTATATCCCCGCCATGGCTATCCTGTCATAGCTGATCATCATCTGCGGCTTAAGTCCCGGATAGAAGTCCTTGAAGGCGTCTATCTCACCGACTATCTGACTGTTGTTTGCGGCGCTTCCTTCAATCCTTATCCCGTTGTTCAGGTACGCCTCGGCCTTCTTATAAGGAAGATTGATCCTTCGCTTATAGACTATCCCGTCGTACTTCTTCTTGATCTCCACGAAGGAGTTTGTGGTATCTTCGGCAGTTCCGTAGCTCCTTAACCTGAGCTTTTCCTTATATACAGGCTTCTCAAGGGAAGTCCTGATCAGGGAAAAGTCCGGAGTGTCGTAATATATGTTAAGTATCTTGGTCTCGCCGTAGGCGTCGACCGCAGCTATCTTTGCAAGACGTACAAGAAGCTTCTCATACTGATCTTTGCTTAAGAGATACTTCACTTCATATCTTTTAAAGTTGTCCTGATATTCACCCATACCGTTCACCTCTCATAAATGTGTTTTGCTTTGTATGGGCATACTATAATCCGTCAACCTTAAATGAAGCTTAAGCCTGAAAATTTTTTTAATTTCTCGGTCTGTTGGCGCGAAGGTAGTTTAGGTCGGATTTGAGGTCGTACTTATTTATATCCTTCTGCATAGCCTCGTCGATCTGCTTTTTGACCTCCCCGTATACATCCGCACTATCCTTGTTCATCTGTATATAAGGCCACAGGCTTGTTACCCAAAGGAAGTAGGAATTGTAGAAGTTCACTAAGTGTATAAGTCTCAGGTGATCCGGGTTTCTCCTGTTTAAAACGAACTTGTCGTGGGTGATCATATTGATATCAACCTGGATATTTGCCGAGATCCTCATGATCTCATCTATATTCTCGAGTACATACTCGTACCCCGGCATCTCATAGCCGAATTTCCTGTCGAGCATATCGTAGTGTTCGAGCGCGCGGGCATAGTAGATCTCTAAGCCTTCCTTCTGTATGGCCTGTGCATTTTCCTTTTCTTCTTTCGAAGCATGCTCGTCAAGAAATGTACCGGCGGCGATCTTGCTCATCATGTCGGTATACTCCTCATCCCTCATGTTCCGGAAGGAATCATACTGCTGTGATGATTTAAACGACCTTGCGAATTCCTCACTTATCAGATCATTTTTTTCACCGGCAAACTTAAAATGCCTTACGGTAAGACCTATCATAATAGGCATATACTTTCTTGTTTCCTCAAAAACCTTTGCCTCCTCGGGATGAGCCTTTACAAAGTCCTCATCATTAAGCTTCGCACAGGCTTCCGTATAAAGCGCTTTTGCTCCCTCGTACTGAGCTTTAAAGCTTTTTTGTTCTTCCTCGGGGAGCGCAAGCTTCATAGCCGCACCCTTCTCATCGGCAAGCTTAAGATACTTATCCATAAGATCGTCGTTCAAAGTAAAGCATTGCTTTTGAAGAACATTGTTTATATCATGCTCCACAACATAGCCAACCGCATCCTTCGAAGAGATCAGCTTTTTCTGCGAGAGCTCGATCGCCGCGTTTCCTTCCGCGATCATATCCCTTGCAAAAGATGCGAGGAGATCGACTCCCGTTCCCGAACTGAAGTTGCTTATATAATCCTCAAGCTCCTCGTCTGTCATAAATTCCTGCGGTACCACCGTATCCGATGACTTGACTGCCCGAAGGATAAGGCGTCCTCGTGCGATCCTGCCGTAGGCTTTCATCTTCTCAAGCTTCGCTTCCGTGACCCTGTAAAACAACGCATCGGAGAGAGAGCTATCCTTAGGCTTCACAAACAGTTTTTCCTTCTCCTCCTTTGGCAGGCGAAGTATCTCATCCGCATCGAAGGCGTACCTGACCATCTCCCTCAGCTTCTCCGGTTCATGAGCATTAATGCTCAGTGACTGAGTATCGATCAGCATAAGCTCTCCGAACATATTGATATGCCGCTTTTCATTTGCTTCGGCATCCTCTTTTTGTACTTCGCGCTTTGAATGCTCGTCAAGGATTTCGAGATACTCCTTCGCATCCTCGATATTCTTCATCTTTTGTAATTCGAAGTCGTGATCCCTTGTGTATTCCGATAAAACCTGCATAGTACGGTTAGTCTCATCCGTCGTATGGCGGGTAAGATAACGGATACAGCCCTGAAGATTGATTATCCTGAGTGACAGGTGTTCTGCTCTCTTACCAAGCTCGTTAGTCTTTCTCTCCAAATACTTTTGAACCTGAGGTTTTTTCATAACCTCCGGATCGTACATCGCATTTCCGTAGGCGCTGTTAACCTGCTGAAGACGATCGCTCATCTGTATGAGATTGACCATATCAAGAAATATCCTGTCGACAAGCTCCTTGTTTGCCAGGTATCCCTGCTGTCCCTTTCGGATAGTTTCCTGTGTGCTTATTATATTCTCGTAAGACATTTTGTCATAAAAGTGCAGCTCGGGAAATCCGGTCTTATCTTTGTACAGATCATGCATTTCAGTCTCATACTCACCTAAATAAGCCCGCATATGCTCATCGCCTTCATTGGCAATCTCCCTTTGCTTTTGCTCCTTCTCGACACGTTCGGCTTCCTGACGGGCTTTTTCTTTTCTTCTTGCACGCCTTTCCTTATATCCTAATTTTTCCTCATCCTCAACAGGTTGCTGCTGAACCACGGCAGCCTCAGTGACTCTCTCAAGCTGAGGCTTGACCTGCTTTTCTCCGGCAAGGAGTTCAATACGGTCCCAATGCTCCTGAAACGCCTTTAATTCCGTATCGGTCTGCACACCTCTGTCCCATCTCTGGTCGTCGGTCATTTCCGTAAAGTTCTGATAATTGTTCTGCAATATCACAGGTTGAAATTCGTCCATTATTCTTCCTCCCCAAATCCTGAGCGCTTTAGCCCGAAGAATCCTTTTCATAATCCACTTTTACACTACATATCCCTTCATACTCATGGATACCTCGGCTTCGGCGCCGACATAAGCGCGCTCTATAAAGTCAAGAGATATCGTTCCTCTTTTGTTCCTTACCACCGACAAAGCGTTGCCCTTGCTCTCAACAAGATCCACAATCTTTTTCTCGACAAAAGGAATATCAATCTTTGTCTCCGGCGGATATGACTCTTTTATCGCCTCAGTCGCATATCTGATGAGCTCAAGCACCGCCGTCGGATTAGAAGTCGTAGTATAAAGATATGGTACAGCCAGGCTGTTTTCCTCAAGCCGACTTACCAACATAATTCCTGCCGGTTTTCCGTCAGTGAAGGCAACCGCACTTAATTCGTCCGAATAATCTTCTTTCCTGATCGGCATCTTTACATAATCAACGCCCGCTTTTGCGGCAGCATTGCAAATGTACGCAAGCTCCTTGTCGGTTACATCCTTCAGAGGCTTACAGTTCTTCGACGGCTTCTTAGCCGACAAGTCTCCTGCAAGGAAGCGCTCCAATGTGGTATGTACGATACCGGTCCCGGAATCCTTATAGGTAATACCATATACCTTAAACATCTCCTCAGCCCACTCATTTTCGCCCACGGGCATGAATACGGATATACTTCTGTTTCCCCTTTGATAAAGCTGTATCAGCAGTTTATTGAAAAACTCATAGTCGTCGATACCGTTTTTCTTCTCGGGCGCTACACAAATCCAGCAAAGCTCGCTTTCCTCGGGCATAAATCGCACAACAGCTGCTCCGCAGGCCTTATTTCCCGAGCAAAATCCTATAAGCGACAGTGTGTTGTCCTCAATAAAGCTTGAGAACACTTCCTTCGGCAGGAAGCTTTCAAAAAGCTTTGAGTCGGGCCTCGTTACATCTGCTAAATAGTTTCCCTTCTTTGTTTTGCGAGTTTCGGTTTCGTCTGCCTCCGTTTGATCCTGTTCCACGGGCAGGACAGCTCTCCACACCGACTCAACCGATACCGCCTTCTCACCCATCATCTTGACTATAAGCTTCTTTGAATTCTCGTTGATATAAGGGATCCTGATCTTAGTCAGAGGGCCATAGAGGTTTACTGCCTCATCGGAAGCAAACTTGAGCATCCTTACGAGGTTTAGCTTATCAAGCGACGAATCGGCCCATACCATCACGAGAGTATCCTCCTCCTTAGTAAAAAGGAGACAGTCGGGGCAGGTGTCTTCGTTGTCGTATGTACCCGCCACACAGCTTACATTCTCATCAATATTTACTTTGTAAAGCATCGGATGCGCCGCTGATATCCTGTTCTTTATCTGCAGCATAGTCTTCGAATACGGAACCACTCCCTGCGATGAGGCTTTCTTAAGCACGCCGTCCTCAGACGCATCCGACAGCATTATAAGATATGCTCCATGTTTCTCATCCCTCTCAAACCGAAAGTCCATTTTTCCGAAGAATTCATAAAGACCCGTCTCATCACCGGCTATGCTCGCAAATTTCGCCTCTAAGCGTACTATGCTCTCTTTCTTCAACAGAAGAGAGAGTGCCTGATACAAAAGCTCTGTACCGATTCCCTGCCTTCTCTTGTCCTCCTTTACAAAGAGAGATACGATTGTCGCCGAGCAGGAGTCATCAAGCTCCGCAACAATTGCACCCACCGGAATTCCGTCATCTGTTATGCCGACCGCTACACCGTCGTCTAAGCCTATCAGTCTCTGCCCTTCGGCATTTATCAATTCCAGGAAGGGAGAACAGTCTTCTGTACTTAAATCTATCAACTCGATCATTACATATCCTCCCTTTAGTTATGTCTGTAAAGTCTTTTATACAGATCCCGACTTTTTTCTTCGGGATCATTTACGTTTCCAAATTCGCAAAGCTTACGGATTAAAGCTTTCATCTGCTTTTCGTCCATCAGATTACCGCACAATTGCTCGGCTATTTCATTCAGCACAACCTGTTCCCCCTGATGTGCGGGGTCTATATAATTCTCATCATCAAAAACTCTGGCTGACATCAAAAGGTTTGTCGCCGCTTCATCCAAAAGGTTCATAAGCTCTTCATATGCTTCGGCATTTACAGAGGTAAGATCCACTTCACGTCCGCCGTACTTATCACCGATTTCATCACAGCGCTGTCCACCGAAGCTTGAAGCAAATTCTCCTGTAGCTAAAAGGTCATGCACATGTCCCGTCTGATTCATCACACCATAGGCATCACTCTCAAAGCCTATCAGAGCTCCACTGTAGTTCTCGGCATTTCCTTTCTCAAAATGCATAAAAAGATGTCCGCAGGAACCGTCATTTTTAAGAAGTCTTCTGACCGTTCCGGAAGGTATACCGGCATTACCGAGACCACCCACGGCAACATTCATTCCATACTGATTAAACGGCGTAAAGGATTTCTGCTCCTTCGCCCCCTTTGTATGATCTTTTCTTTTACGCTCCAAGTTGTGAGTAGCGCCGCCTCTCTTGAAAAAACCTGAATTACCGTAGAAGGTGCTGAGCATACGATCCTCTTTTTCCTCTGTCCAATCTCCGCTCGGCTTCGGAAAATTGATCACTACGCGTGAGCAATGCGCATATGCATTCGCCACCGAATACGGCCAGTCCTGTGACGGAGGATTCCCGTCCTCTTTCTTAAGCTGCATTTTCCCGAGATGGCTCGATAAGAGAGTTTTCATGATAAACACCTGCGACCTTATATTTCTTTGTAAATCCTCTTCAGTTTGACCAAAAATAGTACTCTTTCGCTTGGTTATGGTAGCAATCATGATTTCTTTGTTTAGCAGGTCATCTATCTTTCTGTATTTTTCTATGACTGTAGGATCTGCGTTTTTGGAGTTGATCACCAAGGATATCCCCATACGCATCACCGGGTTCAACATTGCAGATACAGGGTCCTTCTCGAGCTTTAACGAACCGACAAACTCCTCAGGCGTACATTTTATAGGATGCTCCAGCATATACTCCGTTGCGACGCGGTTTCTCAGCACCGGATCGAGCTGCTGCATATGAGAGTAATCTCCACCCTTAACCTTGTTCATCAGCTCCTGTTGGGTTATGCTTTGCTTGCCAATCTTTTTCTTCGACTGAAGCACCTTCTGCATATAAGGAGTATTAAGCTCCGAAGCCTTGACAAAGGAATTCCTTGCCTTAACCGCCTTATATTTTTTCTCTTCCTCCTCCTGCTCATCCTTAGACAGACTTGAAAACTTCCGTGTTCTTAATGCCGGTCCTGCATGCTGCTGTGCGTCCCCATGCCGAGCCTCTTCAAGTCTGCGCTCTTCAAGCTCGTTCTCTTCAAGATTCGCAAACAGCTGCTCTTCCGAAAGGACTTGTGTTTGCTGAAACTGGTCATCCATTTTCTCTTACCCCCTTAGTCTCTTTTGTGTTGTTCGCTGCATTTTCACACATAACGACATTTTACCATTTTGAGAAAAAAAAACAACAAAAAAAGGGAGTCTCATACCAAAGACTCCCTTTCTTTTTTCATGATCTGCTTTACGCTTCCGCGGATGCTGTTTATTTTCTGCCTGCCTTGTACTCGGCTACATTTGTCTCAAGTACGGTCTTTCTGATGGGAAGGATGCGTCCCGGTGATACGGACAGCTCATCATATCCCATAGCGAGGAACTCCTTTGTGAGCGAAAGATCCGCACCGAGCTCTCCGCATATACCCGCCCACGCGCCGTGACGGTGTGCGGCATCCGCTATCATGGCAAGCATGCGCATGATAGCCGGGTGATGAGAGTCGTAGAACTCATCCAGGCTCTGATTCTGCCTGTCTATGGCCAGAGTATACTGTGTAAGGTCGTTGGTCCCCACACTGAAGAAATCCACTTCTTCCGCAAGCTCGTCCGCTACCATTACGGCAGCCGGTGTCTCGATCATGATCCCAAGCTCGATGTTCTTATCATAAGCAAATCCGTCAGCGTCAAGCTCCTTCTTTATATCCTCAACGATAGCCTTGATCTTCTTCACCTCATCCACGGAAATGATCATCGGGAACATAATGCTTATCTTTCCGAAAGCACTTGCTCGAAGTATGGCGCGAAGCTGAGTCTTGAAAACCTCCGGCCTCGTCAGACATATCCTTATGGCCCTCATACCCATGGCTGGATTTTCTTCCTTCGGAAGATCAAAATAATCCGCCTGCTTGTCCGCTCCTATATCAAGCGTCCTTATGATGACCTTCTTGCCCGCAAGTGTCTGTGCAACCTGCTTATATATAGCAAACTGCTCTTCCTCCGTCGGATAGTCATCCGAACCAAGGTAGATAAACTCCGATCTGAAAAGCCCTATTCCGCCCGCATCATTCTTCAGTACAAGCCCGAGATCCTTTGTGTTTCCGATATTTGCATACAGATTTATCTTCTGACCGTCTAAGGTCACATTTTCTTTGCCCTTAAGACGCTCTAAGAGGTTCTTCTTCTCCTCCTCTTCAAGAAGGAGCTTCTTCTTGGCCGCAAGCACCTCATCATCGGGTTCAACATAGAGTCTGCCCTCATAACCGTCTACGACGGCAAGCTTGCCGTCCACACTGTCATCTAAGGGAACAGGACAGCCGATCAGCGCAGGTATGCTCATGGTCTTTGCGAGTATGGAGGTGTGCGAATTAGCCGAACCGTGTACGGTAACGAAGGAAAGTATCTTATCCTTATCCATCTGCACGGTCTCCGAAGGTGCAAGGTCATCGGCAACCACGATAACGGGTTCTTCGGACTGTATGCCGCCCGCGCCCGCACCCGAGAGCGCATTTATAAGCCTCTCGGTTATGTCCTTTATATCCGCAGCTCTTCCGCGGAAGTACTCCTCCTCCATCTCCGAGAACATCTTATAGAAATTATCGCCCGTCTGCGCAACCGCATACTCGGCATTTACACTCTCCGTCTCGATTATATTCTCAACAGACTCTATGAAGTCCTCATCATCCACCATAAGCTGGTGTGCCTCGAAGATCTCCGCACCGGACTCACCGACTTCCTTTACAGCCTTCTCGTACAGCCCTTTAAGCTGTTCTATGGCAGTATTTCTCGCTTCCTCATAGCGTTTCTTCTCCGCCTCGGCATCGTCTGTCTTAACGCGCTTCACAGACTGCTCCTGCTTCTTGTACACGCTGAGCTTTCCTATAGCCACTCCTTCAAATACCGCTTTACCATCATATATAGTCATTAACCTATACCCCCTTTATCAAGCTCCTTTTACCCGGCATCCATCGCAAGCTTTATCGCACCCATTATTCCCTGGTCATCATTTAAGCCCGCCGGGATGATATAATTATCTATATCTTCAAGCTCCTTTGTCACAAGGTAGCCGTTTAAGTTCTCAAGTACCTTCTTCCTGATCATCGGGAAGAGCTTTTCCACATGCATAACCCCTCCGCCTAAAATAATCTTCTTGGGGCTTATGGTCAGGATAAGTGTTGCAAGTGCCTGAGCTATGTAGTAGCTTTCAAGCTCCCAGACCTCTTCCTTGTCGATCAGCTCTCTTGCAGGCGCGCCCCATCTTGCTTCTATAGCAGGACCTGCCGCAAGACCCTCAAGACAGGTCCCGTGGAAGGGACACTTGCCTTCGTAAAGATCATTCTCAGCCTTTACAAGCCTCATATGCCCAAGCTCCGGATGAAGCATGCCATGTACTACATTACCGCCGGAAAGTATGCCGCCTCCGACTCCGGTCCCGATAGTGATATAGAGCACATCTGACAATCCCTTTGCGGCTCCCCAGGTAACCTCACCGATGAGAGATCCGTTCACATCCGTATCAAACCCAACGGGAACCTTAAGGCTTTCCTTCATCACACCCACTATATCATAGCCGGCCCACATGAGCTTCGGTGTTTTCTGTATATGTCCGTAGTCCGGCGATGACTTATCAAGCTCTATCGGTCCGAAGCAGGCTATACCGAGCGCCGCTATGTTCTTATCCTTAAAATAATCTATTATCGCCGGCATTGTATCCTCGGGATTCTTCGTCGGTACGGATATCTGCTCAAGTATCTTTCCGTTCTCGTCCCCTATCGCGCAGACCATCTTGGTCCCGCCGGCTTCCAAAGCACCGTATATCATATGCGTTCCTCCACAGAAAATGTTACACTAAAACACCAATCGGAGCCCTCCCGTAAGGGAAAGCTCCGATCGGCATTTAGTCTTAGAAATGCTCCTTCATGAAAGCCTCGATAGCCGCTGCTGCC
>ONVB01000213.1 GCA_900321145.1 uncultured Eubacteriales bacterium
ATGGAGCCGGGATATTCGGAGCATGAGACAGGACTTGCGGCGGATCTTACCGGTATGGATCAGGGAACCTCGGATGATTTTGACGACAAGAACGAGACCATAGTATGGCTTCAGAAGAATTGTGTTAAGTATGGATTTATCCTGAGATATCCGAAGGGTAAGGAAGATGTAACGGGAATCAATTATGAAGCTTGGCACTTCAGGTATGTAGGCAAGGATGCGGCAAAGTTTATGACCGACAACGATCTGACCTTAGAGGAATTCCACACACTTATCAAAGATTAAGTGTGTGCAGGGTCAGGCATTTTCGATGGTCCAAAGGGGATAAATCCTTAAGCGTAAAACAGGAGTTATTATGTCACAGACAGACATCAAAAAAAGCAGAAGTAAAAGATTGCAGACGGCGAGAAGAAGAAGGAAAAATCTCTTTATCGCAAATGCGATTTTATACGCTCTGCTTATTTTTGTTCTGTTGATTGTGGCCTCGCACATGAAGAGCGATAAGAAGGCTCTGAGAAACGAAGGCGTGGAGCTGTATCAGCAGGGCAGCTATAAAGAGGCGGCAGTCAAGTTCGATGAGGCATTAAAGGAAAAACAGTGGTTTTCCGGCAAGCTTAATGCGGATATATGCCTTTATCGCGCCGATTGCCTCTCAAAGACAGAGGATTATGCCGGGGCGGCAAGGGCATACAGAGCCGCACTCGACTACAAGTACGGAAGCTTTATGAAAAAAAGCAGGATAGAGGAGCTGATCGATATAAACGAGGCTCTGTATAAGTACAGCTGTGGGGAGTATAATTCGTGTCTTGATGCATTTGTCAAGGCTGTTGATAACGGCTATGACGAGCTTTCGATATATGCTGCGCTTTGCTTTGATAAAAAGGGCGACCTTAACGGCATGAAGAAGTATATCGATCACTACATAGAGAAATTCGGCTATACTTCATTTCTTTATTATCAGACCGCAGTATACTATATTAAGAACGGGGACACAGGGACTGCCGAGGGCTATATAGACAGCGGACTTGCCTTAAATGACGACAGTCACAGAAGACAGCTTGAATACTTAAAGATAGCCGCGCTTAAAAATGCACGTGATTTCAAGGAAGCTTACAAGCTCGCCAAGGATTATGCGGACAGATACCCTGATGATGAAGAGGGCAGGCGCGTATATGAATATCTTGATACCAGAGTAAATGTCGATCCTGAGCCGATCAACAATATATATGACCTCTATTATGAAGAGGATTTTATGAATATTTACGAGGATGAGGAGCATGAATCCGCATCTGAGGAGTCGGAGTCCGAGTCCGGGGAATGGGAAGATGACGGGACGGATTACGAGTATTCGGAAGAGGATTCATGGGAAGATTATTCGGATGAAGCCGGATATGAAGAAGAATGAGTAATTGATATGAAGCTGCCTGAGAAATATGATAAGAATATGCAAGCTCTGTTAGGTCCGGATTACGATAAGTATATCGCCTGTTTAGATGAGCCGGCTTTCAAGGGTATCAGGGTAAATACCTTAAAGCTTGGAGTGGAAGAGTTTAAAAAGCTGTCCTTGTTTACGCTTACGCCTGTTCCCTGGGCTAAGAACGGTTTTTATTACAGTGACGAACGCCCTGCCACACATCCTTTTTATCAGGCGGGGCTTTATTATATCCAGGAGCCTTCAGCCATGATAAGCGCGGCTGATCTTCCGATAGAAGAGGGCGACAGGGTGCTTGATCTGTGTGCCGCTCCTGGCGGAAAGTCGACCGAACTTGCCGCTAAGCTTAAAGGCACCGGAGTTCTTGTCTCAAATGATGTGTCGGCGTCAAGAACCAAGGCGCTGCTTAAGAATCTTGAGGTGTTCGGCACAAAGAATGCCATCATCACCTGTGAGCCCGTACATCGCTTAGCAGAGAGGTTTCCGGCTTATTTTGATAAGATTCTTGTGGATGCGCCCTGCTCGGGAGAGGGCATGTTCAGGAAGAACAACGATCTTGCCGCAGCATGGAGTGATGACAGCAACGAAAGCTGTTCGGGTATTCAAAAAGAGATACTGAAGTACGCAGTCCGCATGCTTAAGCCGGGCGGAATGCTGCTTTATTCCACCTGTACATTTTCGCCGGATGAAAACGAACGCTCTGTCGAGTGGCTGCTTTCACAGGATGAAGATATGTATATAGAGGATTTGCATAAGTATGAAGGCTTTGACGGAGGGCACCCCGAGTGGGGTGAGACCGGCAACCCCGAGCTTAAAAAGGCAGTCAGGATATGGCCTCATAAAGCAAAGGGGGAGGGGCACTTTGCCTGTCTTTTAAGAAAGAAAGGTGAATCCGGTCCGAACTATGCAGGTGATTATCATGTGAGACGTTCGAAGCAGCCCGCGGAGGTAACGGAGTTCATCTCACGGCTTGGTTTAAAGCTTGATGAGAAGAGGATCGAGAGCGCCGGTGACAAGCTTTACTATATACCGGACTGTTTTCCGGAGATAACCGGTCTTAAGATAGTTCGCTGCGGACTCTACCTCGGAGAAAAAAAGAAGAACAGGTTTGAACCTTCACAGGCACTGGCCATGGCTCTTAGCTCCGATGAGTTTGACAACACGGCCGACTTTGATGCGGCAGATGAAAGAGTGGCCAGGTACCTAAAGGGCGAGACGATAGAGACGGAAGCTGACGGGTTAAAGGACGGTTACTGCCTTATAACCGTAAACGGATATCCCCTCGGATGGGGAAAGAACAATAAAGGACTTATCAAGAACAAGTATCTTGCGGGCTGGAGGCTTGGTGCGTAATGAGGGAGCTTAAGGTTAGTGCCTCGGATGAGGGCATAAGGTTAAATAAGCTGGCTGCCAGGTATCTTAATGCAGCTCCGCAGTCCTTTATATATAAGATGCTCAGGAAAAAGAATATAGTTTTAAACGATAAGAAGGCCTCGGGTGATGAGAGGCTTAAGGCCGGAGACAGCGTAAAGCTCTATCTGTCGGAGGAGACGATAGAGGGCTTTATCAAAAAAGCACCTGAGCCGACTGTAAAAAAAGCCACGGGGAAGCTTCATATACTGTTTGAGAACGAAGATATACTTGCGGTGTCAAAGCCGGCAGGCCTGCTTACGCAAAAAGCGAAAAAGGATGACCACTCCTTAAATGACGAATTGCTCGAGTATTACGCAAAAAGCGGAAGAAAGGCCGAGCCCGGGTTTAAGCCCTCGGTGGCTAACAGATTAGACAGAAATACTACCGG
>ONVB01000053.1 GCA_900321145.1 uncultured Eubacteriales bacterium
CCTCACGAGCTTAGAAGGGCTACGTCGTGAAATAGAGCGCGAGCGTCCTGCGTACTTTTCGTATCTGTGCCCGTGCGCGTCATATTCATGCGTTTTTTTGAGATTTCAATTGCGCGTTAATCTCCTCCATCTTCTCATCTGAAAGAATAAACTTCTTCTTAAAGAGCATTACAGCGACGAACAATCCCACGATCGGTATGATCGTCATCGTCATGCGGAGTCCGAGCTTTGAGGATGCCGCTACGCTCGCAGCGTAATCGATTGCTTCTTCGACTTCATCTGCGGACTCGGCCTTGAGGCTGTTCACGGTCAGGCAGATAGATGCAATCATGGCTGCGACACCCGAAGCAAGCTTTACCACGAAGGTCTGCATAGAGAAGATGACACTCTCATCACGTCGTCCGTTTTTGAGTTCTCCGTAGTCTACCGTGTTCGCCAAGAACACTGTCGTGAGCACCTGAAGCACACCGTTTGCTGCGAAGATAAAGAAGCCGGGGATAAAGAGTATGAATACATTTGACATGCCTGTGAAGGCGATACCGAAGAGTACAGCATATCCGATCATCGCGCTTGCAAGGCAGATGTAGAACACCTTTACATTTGAAGCGAACTTACGGAGAATCGGGTAGAAGATCATCATCGACAAAATCTGTATGGCACCTCCGAACATATTGAACAGAGTGTAGCTGCCCTTCCAGCCCGTACCACCGAAGTCATACTTGAAGAAATAAATCACAAGATTTGAAGTGATATATATGGAACAGTTGATAAGCACTATGGCGATAACGATCGTCATGGCCTGATCGTTTGAAATAAGAGCCTTGAACATCTGGCCTACGGACGGAGACTCCATATCGACCGTTGCCTTCTCCTTGATGGAGACGCAGGTGATGATTATGAATACCACAAAAAGAATGGCGATGATCAGCGCAAAGTACTTGAAGCCCTGCACCTCGATATCGTGCTGGGTTGCACTGTCACCTGCAAAGATACGTCCGAGCCTGTCAACGATCATGACCGTAAAGATAGTGACAAGAGCCGAGCCGACGCCCGCGCAGGAACGCGCAAGAGTGGTGAGTCCCTCTCTCTCCTTACCTCCCTTTGTAAATGCAGGGATCATGGACCAGTACGGGATATCCATCATGGTATAGGTCACGCCCCAGACTATATATGTGACTGCGGCGTAAGCCACAAGGCCTCCTCCGTCAAGTGCCGGCGGAGCAGCAAACATAAGGAAGAGGACTACTGCATTAGTCACTGTTCCTATGAAAAGCCACGGGCGGAACTTGCCCCATCTGGTTTTGGTCTTCGCAACTATAATACCCATGATCGGATCGTTAAACGCATCAAATATCCTGGCTACAAGAAGTATGACACCCATAGCCGCCGCGCTCACTCCGAGCACATCCTGAAAGTAATAAAGCACATAGCTCGCCGAGAGCATATATACCATGTCCTTGCCTACGGCCCCCAAGCCGTAAGCAAGTTTTTCCTTAAATCGTAATTCCATATCGCAACCCTCCTGTCTGCGCTCAGGATGACACGTGTCTTTCTGAGCACATAAATCCAAAGAATCATTTCGTAATCTACTTTACACTGTCATATAAGTCTTATCCGTGATCAAGCTACTCTGCCTTAAACTCTACCGTATACTCCTTCCCCTTCATATCCGTTACGGTAAGCGTTGCCTTCCCCTTTTTGCCCGTGGTCTTTACATATACACCGCCCATACCTCCTGACAAAGCTGTAACCGAAGGTCCTATAACCTCTATCGGGCCTGTCGTCTTGAAGCTAACGGCATCATTTGCGAACGGAAGCACGTTTCCGAACTCGTCCACAGCCTGTATTCTTACCTCTGCCACGTCATAGGTATGATCCTCCTTCAGCACAGTCGACGAAGCCTCAAGTGTCAGACTGTAGCCCGATACCGTAGACACGGTCAGCTCCTTCACGAGTTCGCCGTCCTTATAGGCCTCGAACCGGTAGCTCTTTGATGCTCCGCCCCAGTCACCTATATACTTGTTGTAAAGCGCAACAGCATCGCTCATGCTCATATGATACCCGAGCACCATCTTCATTGCCTTTACATACATAAGCTTCGGCATCTTGTAGAGTCCGTATCTGGCCGCTGAGTTCAGAAGATTCTTTACATCCGCTGCCTGCTTAGGCGGCATGTTCTCATTTTCCTCGAGCGCAAACCCCACATAATCATCTATGAGGATCGGTCCGTGAGCCAGGTTCCTCCACTCCGAATCCTCCTGTGTATACTCCTTTAAGAATATACCGTTCTTATACATCTTTACGGAATCGGCATTTGTGAGTATATATATATTTCCTCTGTTTGAACCGGGATGCTCACCTATATCCATTGTTGATGAAAGCTTCAGGACAGGCGTATCCTCCTGCTGGATAGCATATACCGCTGCCGCAAGCTTCGGGTTACGGAACATATCCATAACGCCGTGGTAGCATATCCTGTCTCCGCTTCCGAAATCCTTATGGGTATTGTAATCAAACATGCACCAGCCGAAGCTGCCCGCTATATCCTGCTGTCCCGCTACCGAGTCGAGCACATTTGCATGCCTGAGCATATGCTCCTGTCTGTGTTCCTCCCAGTCATAAGCCTTGGTAGGATACATATGTCCGTTGTACTCACTCACAAGATAAGGTCTCTTCGTATCGGGCGTGATATCTGCCTTTCTCTCACAGCCCGCATTTCCACCCGTATGCGAGAAGTCGTTGTAAGTAAATACATCCTCCAAAAAGCTTCCCTTCTTATAGCAGCGGACTCCGCCAGTCTGCCTGTAGGGATCCAGACTCCTCGCAAGCTCATTGGTCTTTGTATAGAGCTCGTCATCATCCACCGACTCATTGATCCTTACACCCCAAAGGATGATCGAAGGGTGGTTCCTGTACTCGATGATCATATCCTTTACATTTTCCACCGCCTGGGCCTTCCAGTCGTCGTCTCCTATGTGCTGCCAGCCCGGGAACTCGGTAAATACCAGGAGTCCGAGCTCGTCACATCTGTTTATGAAGCTGTGCGCCTGCGGATAGTGCGAGGTTCTGACCGCATTGAGCCCAAGCTCGTTTTTAAGTATATCCGCATCCAGCCGCTGCATGGATTCAGGCATTGCATAACCAGTATATGCATAGCTCTGATGGCGGTTCAAGCCTCTTATCTTGACCTTCCTGCCGTTTAAGTAGAAGCCTCTCTCCTTGAACACGGCTTTCCTGAAGCCGAAGCTGTCTATTCTCTCGTCTACAGAGTTTCCGTCCTTTTCGAGCACAGTCTTTACATCATAGAGCGCCGGGTTCTCCACATCCCACAGCTCCACATCTCCCGTGAAGAACGAAAGCTCCGCCTGCTCTGAATCCGCAGAGAGTTCATACTCTCCTATCTTCTCATAGCTCTCGTCACTCTTCTTTTTGATATACTGTACTATCTTCATTCCGTCTACGGGATTAGACACCTTCACGGAAGAAAAAAGCTGTGACTTTCTGCACTTCAATACCTGCTTTTGGGCATCCGGATCCACATATCTGTCGGAAAGCCTTGAGGCAAGGTAACAGTCGGATATATATGAGCTCTCCTTTATCTCAAGGTACACATCCCTGTAAATGCCGCCGTAGGTCATATAGTCGATCACGAAGCCGAAAGGTGGAATGTTCATCTTATCCTCACGGCTGTCGCACCTTACGGTTATATAATTATCCTTCCCGTAGTTCAACTCCTCAGATATATCCATGGTAAAGGCTGTATATCCGCAGTGATGCAGTCCTACCTCCTTACCGTTCACATATACAACGCTGTCATGTGCGATGCCTTCAAATGTAAGAAGTACCGTCTTTCCCTCCCAGCTCTTTTCGGCTTTAAGCTTCCTCACATACCCCGAAAGCATCTGATATTCACTCTCGTCAATGTAGTGATAGTCAAGCTCCTTTACCGTATGCGGAATACGTACCTTGGTCATCCCCGAAAGCTCCGGAGACGCTGTTGCCATCTTCTCATTGAACTCCTCGCTGAAGTACCAGTCGTTGTCGATGTAGATTTTGTCTACTGAATTAGTCATGTCATCACCCTCCTGTATCACCATATGTCATTTAACAGCTTAAGCTTAGCCTTCTGTATCTCAAACAGTATATCTGTCGCCTCACCTAAGTATTCTCCGTCTGCATGCAGTGTGACGGGTCTCTCAAGATGCATCACACAGCTGCCGAAGTCTCTGAGCAGGAATCCTTTTAACACATCATGTCTTCCGCATATAAGTACCGGAAGCTTGACAAAGCTCATGATCCTTGATATATCGTGAGCCAGGCACATCGAGAGTCTTCCGTCATCGGGAAGCGCCGTCGGAGCCATGGGCACTCCGCCTCCCTCGGCCCGCATATTCATGCCCGCTGCAAATATCAGTCTGTCGAACTCCTTGGACTTCTCACCGTCAAAGCTAACCGTTCCCCTGACAGTCCTCATGGACAAAAGCGTCTCCACCGTAAGCAGTAAATATGTAAGCTTGCCCAGACCGAAGCGGTTTAAGAATGCCTTCTGCTTCGAACCTATGGACTTCTTGCACACTATGGCATCCAAACCCACACCGGAGCTTATGCAGAAATACCTCGGCTTTCTCATGGAGTTTGACTTGACTCGTCCGAGATCTATATTCAAATAGTCTTCATTGTCGAGTATGCTCTCCAGTATATCTCCGGGAGTTCCGCTTATATTAAGACCTCTTACACAGTCATTGCCCGAGCCTGTCGGAACTATGCCGACCCTGACCTTCTTAAAGTCCTCTATACCGTTTATGACCTCGTTTATGGTCCCGTCGCCGCCGACCACGATAAGCTTTATAACTCTTCCTTCGAGTCTGCTTATCTTCTTGGCGAGTACCGTTGCATGCCCTTTTCTCTTGGTCCGAAAGGCCTTATACTCAACATGCCTTCTATTGAGCACCTCCCTTATCTCGCCCCAGCACTGGGCCCCGGAGCCGCTCCGCGACTTCAAGTTCACGATAAAGTAATACATATCTCCTTATACCTCCTGTTTGTCATATGCTTCAAAAATAATCTGAATATATGAAAATAATCGGCTGAGTTTCCTTCCACCGATTATTACGACAAAGTGTCACCTTTATTCACGCATTCTTTTTCTTCTCCGTGAAACCGAAGAAGGATCCGCAGATACCTCCGATAATGTGCGTGAGCTGAGATATGTTGTCCTTTACCGTAACCATGTTCCATATCTCGGAACCAAGGTAGATGACCATGACAAGTATCATGGTTATCGGTATCTCGCCGCGCTTCATGTCGGTTGCCGAGACAAGCACGATCATCATAAACACCTCTCCGCTGGCGCCAAGGAGGGCGATCCCCGGGAAGAAAATCACATTTACAAGTCCGGAAATAAGTGCAACCGTGGTAAGCATGGCAAGGAGTCTCTTGCTTCCGTACTTTTCTTCAAGCACAGGTCCGAGCAGCAAAAACAGAGTCATGTTGCCTGTATAGTGCGCAAGATTTGCATGACCCAATACATGTCCGAACAGTCTTACAAAAAAAGGAACCGAGATCGGTGACCGGTAAACCGAAAAGAAAAGCTCCGTGCTTCTACCGTCAGTCAGATTGCTGACACCGAGAACGATCAGAGAGATTATCGCAAACGTGAGCGTGACCGGTGCATTATAAGAAAAAACGAGTTTTTTTCTGCCTTCCTGTGCCATAATACCTTATCCTTTCACATAAAATCATACCTTGATATTATAGCACATCACACAGGATATGTCACCTTTTTCATAGCTTAAAACCGTACAAAAAGGCGCTATTGTCTATATATGTCAGAGTCCCGAAGAGAGCATGCAGGTAAAGGATATGACGCCATCCTTCCAGTAGGCTTTGATATTTCCTCCGTACTGCTTGCATATACTCTCCGCCATGGAAAGGCCTATACCGTAACCGCTCTTTGCCTTCTCCTGCTTATGGGATTCGTCGGCGCGGTAAAAACGCTCGAAGAAGCGGTTATAATCTATGCCCGCTCCTCCCGCAAAGCTGTTGGAAACGGTCAGGCGCACCAGCCTTCCCTTTCTCAGGGTAGCAAGCACAACCGATACTGTCCCGCCTTCATCACAGTATTTCATTGCGTTGTCAAGAAGCAGTCCGGAGAGCTGCCTCATGCGCCCCTCCTCTATCATCATATGAACGTCTGCCTCTATCTCGCTTTTCAGTGTCTTTCCGTCAGCCTTCGCGACCGCTTCGAAGTTTCCGCAGGCCTCCTTGACCGCATCCGATACATTTACCTTCACAAGGCCGCTCTTATCTGCCTTTTCCTCCGCCCTCGAGATCATGACAAGGTTCTTGATCAG
>ONVB01000250.1 GCA_900321145.1 uncultured Eubacteriales bacterium
TAAGCGTGTCATTTACGTGCAAGATGAACGCTTGTCATCCTGAACGAAGTGACGCAGACCTCAATGCGAAGCGTTGAGGTGCCGGCCCGGCGAGGGCTTGCGAAGCAACAGGAAGGATCTTAAATATGCTTGATATACTGATCATAGAAGACAATAAAGACATATCAACCCTGCTTGCGGATTTCCTCAGAAAGGAGGGATATGCCGTAAGCGCGGCCGAAAGCGGTGAGAATGCGCTCGACCTGTATGAACGCTACGGGGCAAAGCTGTTGATCCTCGACATTAACCTGCCGGGGATCGACGGCTTTTCCGTGCTTTCAAAGGTCCGTGAGAATTCGAATACGCATGTACTGATCACCAGTGCAAGGACGGGCAAGGAGGACCAGCTAAAGGGTCTGATGACCGGTGCCGATGATTATATAGAGAAGCCTTACGACATAGATATCCTGATAGCGAAGATAAAAGGTATATTTAAGCGCAAGTTTTCCATGGATGAGATAACAGTCGGAGACATCAGGCTTAACACGGTGACAGGGAAGCTGTATGTGGGCGACAAGGAGAAGGATTTAACATCAAAGGAGTTTGAACTCCTCAGGCTTCTTATGGAGAACAAGGGCACGACCATGAAGAAGGAATTCCTTTTTAATTCAGTCTGGGGAAGCGATTCTGAGTCTGAGCTTCAGACGCTTACCGTACATATCAAGTGGCTCAGGGAGAAGCTTGAAAAGGATATCAAAAAGCCGGAACACATACTTACCGTATGGGGTGTAGGGTACAGATTTGAAGAATAGCGTGTATAGATCAAATAATATGATACCGGTCTTTGTGTGGGTGCTTATCGCAGAGGTTTTGCTCTGCGGTCTGAGCAACCTGCTTTTTTTGAATGCAAATTCCGGCGACGGCAGTGATGCTTACAGGGTAGATATATCAAGGGCCTGTAACCGCATAAGAAACGGAGACATACCAACTCCGGATGAATATGAGTTTATAACCGGAATTGACCTGTTTGACGAAGAAAAGATATATGCTGGGTGTTATGCTCCCGTGAAGGCGGGTGACGGCAGTATGTACATAATATCATATAATGTGAACAGGAATAAGAATAAAGGGATATTTATCCTGAATGCGGTTTGGGCGTTTGTTCTTGCCTTGACTGTTGCGACAGTAATATACATAGAGATCAAGATACTTAAGCCCTTCAGGGATATATCGGAGCTGCCTTTGGAGCTGGCCAAGGGGAATCTTACAGTTCCCGTAAACGAAGAAAAGAACAGATACTTCGGCCGGTTCCTATGGGGCATGGACGTGTTAAGGGAGCATATGGAGGAGGAAAAAGAAAAGAATCTGGTTTTGGAGAGGGAAAAGAAGACGCTCATACTCACCCTTTCGCATGACATCAAAACTCCGCTTTCCGCTATCAAGCTATACAACAAGGCTTTATCCCGCAAGCTTTACGACACGGAGGAAAAGCAGCACGAGGCATATGCCGGTATAGAAAAAAATGCCGACGAGCTCGAGGCCTATGTTGAAGACATAAGAAATGCGGTGCGTGAGGATTTCCTTAAGATAGAGGTAAGGAACGAAGAGTGGTATATGTCTGAGGTTATAGATGACCTGAATTCCTTATATAAGGAAAAGACGGCACAGCTTCATACGGAGTTTGAGATCGGGAATTATGATGACTGCCTGCTGAAAGGAGACAGGGACAGGGCTCTTGAGGTATTGCAGAATCTGATGGAAAATGCTATAAAGTACGGAGACGGAAGAAGGATTGCAGTAACATTTGCGGATGAGGAGGATTGCAGACTGATTACCGTGAGCAATTCCGGAGGAGAGTTTGATAAAAAGGAACTTCCGAATCTGTTCGATTCCTTCTACCGTGGCAGCAATGCCGGCAAGAAAAAGGGAAGCGGCCTTGGGCTTTATATAGCGAAGAACCTTATGAAGGCGATGGGTGGAGACATATATGCCGAGGCCGGCGACAATGCATTTGCGGTTACGGCAGTTTTCAGAAGAGGGTAACATTCTTCGGAGTTGTATGATCAGAGGTGTATAAAAGATGAAAAAAGGACTTATTTTGGAAGGCGGCGCAATGCGCGGGATGTTCACCTGCGGCGTTATGGACGTCTTTATGGAAAATGGCATTACATTTGACGGAGCTGCAGGTATATCCGCAGGTGCTATATTTGGCTGTAATTATAAATCGGGGCAGATAGGCAGAGGCGTGCGCTACAACAAAAAATACGGAGAGGATCCGCGTTACTGCAGCATAAAGTCGCTTATCAAAACGGGAGATCTGTACGGAGCGGAGTTTTGCTATGACACGCTGCCGAACGAGCTTGATTATTTCGACCATGATGCATTTGAGGCCAATCCCATGGAGTTTTATATAGGCGCTACCAATATAGAGACCGCTGAGATAGAGTTCCATAAGTGTTCGGACGGTAAGGAAAGAGATCTTCTGTGGATGCGTGCGTCCGGATCCATGCCCGTGGTATCAAGACCTGTCGAGATTGACGGAAAGCTGTACTTAGACGGAGGAATAACAGATCCGGTACCGTTTAAGTTTATGGAGTCCGTCGGTTATAACAGAAATGTTATAGTTCTGACCCAGCCCGAGGGCTATATTAAAGAAAAGAGCGGTTCGCTTCCGGTAATGAGGATAGCGCTAAAGAAGTACCCGAAGGCTTTTGAGGCGATGGCTAAAAGGCATATGCTGTATAATGCACAGATGAAAGCCATAAAGAAGAGAGAGGAAAAGGGCTACGCCTTAGTTGTCCGTCCGCCGGAGTCACTCGGAATAGGAAGAACAGAGAGTGATCCCGATGAGCTCGAGAGAGTGTATCAGATAGGAAGGGCCGAGGGAGAAAAAAGACTCGAGGATGTAAAAGCTTTTTTGAAATAAGTTTTGAAAATGATCAAAAAACGAAAATGATCCGAAGCCCGGAAAGCCTATAAAATAAGGGCTTTCCGGGCTGTTCAAAAAAAAGATAAAACTATTTTTTAAAAAAGTGTTGACAAGCATATAGTGTTGTGATATATTGTACAAGCTGTCGCGTGAGACAGACAACAACAAGAGGATACGAGATAAGAGATTTACAGTAGAAAGGCTTAAAAAAGTTAATACTGAACAACGTTTAATTTTTTTGCCCTTCAGTATCCAAAGGTTAACACCTTGACAACTTAATACCATGTCAACCCCGAAAAATTCTAAAATGATTTTTCGAACAGAAACACAAACAGTAAGTTAGGGAACTTA